>CAYVPZ010000001.1:0-44704 GCA_964453955.1 uncultured Solibacteraceae bacterium
CGCGTACTGCCACCAGGTCCACGGGTTGAAGATCAGGTCCAACCAACTGCTGAGGACGATTTCACCTTTCGGGCCCAGCGTGTAGCCCACCGGGTGCTGCATCCAGCCATCGGTGGCGATGATGAAGAAGCCGGAGAGCCAGGCCCCGATGCAGGTCATCAGCGTGGCGAACCAGTGCAGCCGGGGGCCCAGCCGCTTTTCGCCGAACAGCACCAGGCCGAGGAACGTCGATTCGAGGAAGAACGAGAAGACGCCCTCCATGGCCAGCGTCTGTCCGATGACGCCGCCCGCGGCCCGCGAAAAGGCCGCCCAGTTGGTGCCGAACTGAAATTCCATGGGGATGCCGGTGGCCACGCCCATGGCAAAATTGATGCCGAGGATCTTCGCCCAGAAGCGGACGGCCTCGTCGTAGACGGGTTTGCCGGTTCGGATGGCCAGTGTTTTCAGGATGACCAGGAGCAGCGCGAGCCCCATGGTTAATTGCGGGAAAAGGTAGTGATAGGTAACGGTAAAGGCGAA
This sequence comes from uncultured Solibacteraceae bacterium, assembly GCA_964453955.1. GTDB lineage: Bacteria > Acidobacteriota > Terriglobia > Bryobacterales > Bryobacteraceae > CAWACP01. Next base: position 520 of record CAYVPZ010000001.1, read on the forward strand.
ATGAAGGCGATGAATTGCCAGCGCCGAGTCCATACAAGTCTCCTCACCGGACGTCCGGTGTCGCTCAGGAGCATCATACGCGATTTGCGGGGTGGGCGCAGCCCGCGCGGCCCTCCCGTTGGATTGGAACAGAATTCTTCCAGGCCTTCCCTATCCCTTCGCGAGGATTAGCCCGATATACTGTTAGTGGATCAGCATCAGAAGAACCGTTCCACCGGGACGCGAGCGGCGCATTACACAATGGAACCGGATGGACCAGATCCGCAGACCATTGAGCTGCGCGCGATTATCGCGCTCTTAATGAGCACGTTGTCGTCGGACTCGCTCACCTCGAGCGGGGGCAAAGCCGAGATCGAAGCGTTCCGAGCGCGGATCGAGACTCCCAACGGAGACCTTTACCGGACCAGGTCGCACCTGGCCATTTGGCTTACCCGGTGGCGCAAGGAAATCGAACAGCGCCTGGAAAGCGCGGCAAAGGGCGAGCAGGCACGGTCAGGGGAAGCCCGCTCGGTCGCGGATCCTTGCACCGGCCTCCTGAACCGTTTCGCGGCCGAAGCCGCGATCGCGAGAGCCGCTGAGGAAGGCCGCCAGGTCTACGCGGCGGTGTTCATCCTTCATCAGCTCCCGGCTATCAACAAGCGATTCGGGTACTCCGTCGGCGACCACTTGCTCCTGTTGCAGGCCCAGCATCTGGCTCGGCTGCTTGCTCCGGAAGACCAGCTGTTCCGTTGGATCGGGCCATCGTTCCTCGTTCTGCTGGAGCGGCCCGGCGCCATCGACGCGGTGCTCGCGGAGGTGGCCAGAATCGGATCCAATCATTTCCAGACCGACGTCGACCTGGAATCGCGCTCGGTGCTCATCCCGGTGTCGGCCCAATGGCGCGTGGTCGCCAGTACCGAGTACACCTCGGCAGCCGATTTCACCAGCGCTCTTCGAGCGCTCATCACAGCAGCCTGGTCCTGACCGCGGCGTAGCCGCAATCGCAGCAATCACTTACGGCGGCAGCCTGAATCCTGTCCGATAGGTAGACGAACGTAATGCAAATGTGATACCGTACCCTCTGGTTGCGATGGTGTCCCCAGGCAGCAGCGGCCTGATGGTGGAGCGTGACGGAGGACGAGAATCCGTCCGCAGTGACGGCACGATCCCATCATAGCCATGGCGTTTACGAGCAACAGTCCCGATAGAGCCGCGATTCCCAGCGTCGCCGGGGGCGTCAAACTCTGGTACGCCATCCGTGTGCGCTCGCGCTTTGAATTGGCCACGTCTAATCTCCTGCACGATAAGGGATTCGAGGAGTTTCTCCCGCTCTACCGTAGCCAGCGGCGCTGGTCCGATCGCGTCAAGGAGCTCGACACGCCGCTCTTCCCCGGCTATGTCTTCTGCCGGTTCGACGCCAGTTCGCCCCTGCAGGTGCTCACCACGCCGGGAGTCGTACATATTATCAGCGCCGGCAGAATCCCCGTCCCAGTGGACGAGCGGGAGATCTCGGCTCTCCAGAACGTGTGCCGTTCCGGCCTGCCCGTGCAGCCTTGGCCTTACCTCGAGGTGGGACGACGAGTATCGATCGAACGGGGGCCGCTGGCGGGCGCCGAGGGCGTGGTGGTGGAGATCAAGGGCCGGTACCGGCTGGTGGCCTCCATTTCCATCCTGCATCGCTCGGTTGCGGCCGAAATCGACCGCGACTGGATTCGTCCGCTGGTCTGACTGGGGCCATCGGACCGGAATCCAACGCTACCGCGACGCAGGATCGTTACGATCGATTTTCCGGGTGAGCACGGCCTTACCGGCACCCAACCCCAGGCGCGTGCCGAAGCGGTTGACTCGCCAGTTCACCTGCAGGGACTCGGCGGTGAGCATCCTCAGGTCCACCATGCCGTGGCTTCCATCGTCGGAGCGCCACTCGAAGGAACCAGCCCCGCCGGCGGTCCCCTCGAAGCGGAACGCCACCTCCGCGGAAATGGGACGGTCGAGCACCTGGTACCGGGCCGCATACTCACCCCGCACCACGCCGTCTTCCTCGCGAATGCGCAACTGAATGTACTCGGGCGCATATAGTCTGGTTGGCCCGGATTCGCGAGGATCGGGCGCGTAAAGCCACAACCCAGGCAGAGCGGCGCGAGTTGAAGCCGTGGTGGATGGCACCTCCTGCCGGGTGAGGACCGTCGCCGCCGGGGCCGGTGCTTCGGCCAATGATCCTACCACCGGGGGCTCGCGGACGGGCTGCGGAGAAGGCGCGGCAGGCTGGGGCGGCCGCATCACGGGCGCGGGCACTGAGGCATGCGGCGGCTTTCCCGATCGCGCTGCCTTTCGGGAAAGCCCGGCCACCGGGCCATTCGCCCAAACGGCCGGCGCAGCCAAATGCGCGGCAGTGTGGGCCGCACGCACGGGCTGCCGCGGGATGGACGGCGCCCGGTTCTCCGATGGGGTCGCCGCACGATTTCCAGGCGTCTCAAGATAAAGCAGGTCTCCGCCCAGGAACCATACCGCCGCTCCGGTAAGCAGCAGAGCCGCGGACACGGTCAGTAGAAGCGTGCCTACCGGACCACCGAAACGCCGTTTGCCTGAGTCCCGCCGTTCGTACGGCCGTGGGAAGACCCTCAGGCTGGCATCGTACTCGCGGCGAAGGTCCGGATCGAGCAGGCTGCCGACGATCGCGTTGACGCGGCGCATCTGGAGCTCGGCCGCTTCACGCGCCGCCGGGTCCGTCTGACGGTCGGGATGCAGCACTTTGGAGAGTGTCCGGTGCGCCCGCCGGATGTCCTCGTCCGCCGAATCCGGCGCGAGGCCCAGCTCCTCATAGTAGTTCATCCGGCTCTACTGCCAACCTTCAGGAGAATCGTCAACACAAAGAGAGAAAACTCTCTCATAATTAGCGCTCCTTTGCACAGCAACCGCGCCGGCAAATGAGCGGCGGACGACATCCACAGGAAATTAGCGAGATATTGGACGAGAATTCTATTGCCGCACTCCTACTCCAATCGTGAAACAGGGAGGCGCGGCTGGCCTTCGCAGGCTGGTCGAGCACCAGACGGGCTCATGCCGCGCATCCTGCCGCTCTCGACGCACGGGTGAAATACCAGAGCTGTGCCGGATTCAGACGGATCGGCGCCCTGGGACTCGAAGGGCGGAGCTTGTCCGGATTCACGACGCACAGCAGGGCACTACCATGATCGGCCGTAAGAACAGAATGGTTAGTTTTCGCCTCTCCTCCGTGGAGTACGAGCTGTACCGGGGCGCGTGTGTGGCCGCGGGTGTTCGGAGTCTCTCGGAACTGGCCCGCGCGGCCTTGCAGCAGGTGGTGGATGAGGGGAACGGTAAGGTGCCGGTGGAGGACCAGTTGCGAGACCTGCGCGAGAACGTGCAGGGTCTTTCCACTGCCATCCGGCGCCTCGCACAGAAATTGGATGGAGAGGACGCTGCAACGGGATTGGAGCGGGCGTTCGGGAGTACCGTATGAAGCAATCTCCGTGTTTCCTGCTGGCAATCGCGCTTGCCAGCCTCGCGTTTGGCCAGCAACAGGCGCCGCAATACGCGGCGCACGTGGGCGTGGGCGCCACGGCGTTCAACGACACCTATAACCTTCCGCTCGAGCGGGTCGGTCTCGACGACCTGCTGGGCGTTTCGGTCTACGATTCGCCGGAACTCACGCGCACGGTGCGGGTGGGTTACGACGGCGCGATCCGGCTGCCGATGGTGAAGCAACGGATCGCGGCCGCGGGTTTGTATCCGGCGGATGTGGAGACCGCAATTGCGGCGGAGCTGATGAAGGAACGAGTGATGGTGGATCCGATCGTGACGGTATCCGTAGTGGAGTACCGCAGCCGTCCGATCGGCGTGGTCGGCGCCGTGAAGGCGCCCCTCACCTTTCAGGCCACCGGAACGGTGACTCTGCTCGACGCGATCGCGCGCGCGGGAGGGCTGGCGGAAGATGCGGGTTTGGAAATCCTGGTGAGCACGTCGCAACCCGGGCCGGAAGACGAGGAGAGAAACGCGGCGAGGCTGGTGCAGCGCGTGCCCATCAAGGCCCTGCTTTCGGCGACGGATCTGTCGCTCAATCTCATCCTTCACGGCGGCGAGGAGATCCGTGTCCCCCAGGCCGGGCGGATCTTCGTGGTGGGCAACGTCAAGAAGCCCGGCGCTTTTCCGCTCACCGACGGGGCCGAGAGCAGCGTGTTGAAGGCGCTGGCGCTCTCGGAAGGTCTGGAACCCTACGCCGCGAATACGGCATACATCTATCGCACCGAAGGCGCCACCGGCGGGAAGAACGAAATCCCCATCGAGCTGAAGAAGATGATCGAACGCAAGGCGCCGGATGTGCCCCTGATGGCGAACGACATTGTCTACATTCCGGACAACTCCGGCCGCCGCAATACCCTCAGCGCCCTGAAGGTGTCGCTTCTGGTGGGCACGGGCCTCGGCGGGGCCCTCATTTACACTCTGCTCCGCTAACCGGACGCGGCGAATTCCAAGCCGTTTCAGCAGACAACAGCAACAGGAATTTATGCCCGAGACATTCACATTGCCCGCAGTAATCCCCACGGCGCCGGCGACCGGCGTGCCGGTCCCCGGCTACTCCATTCCCACGCCGCCGCAGGAGGACTTCACGGCAAAAGCGCCGGCGGTTCCGCTCTCGCATTATTTATGGATTCTTCGCAGGCACGCCTGGAAGATCGCGGTCTTTATTTGCACGTGCGTACTGGCCACCTTCGTCATCTCTTCGCGGCTGCAGCCGATTTACGAATCCACGGCCACCATCGACATCGACCGCCAGGCGCCCGCGGAGGTGATTGGCGAGGATTCCAAGGTCTCCGCCCCGAACGACGCGGACCAGTTTCTGGCCACCCAGGTGAAGGTGATCCAATCCGACGCGGTGCTTCGGCCGGTGGCCGAAAAGTACGACCTTCTGCGCAAGGAGAACCAGCTCGATAACGCCAATCCCGACCGGGTCCAGCGCGCCAGGCGCGCGCCGGTGGTGCTGAAGCGGCTGAAGGTAACGCGTACGACCAACACGTATCTGCTTCTGATCGGCTACCGCTCGCCCGATCCGGAACTGGCCGCGGATGTGGCCAACGCGATTGCCAATTCGTACCTGGAGCACACCTACAATCTGCGCATCCGCTCCTCCGCCAGCCTCTCCACGTTCATGGAAGGCCAGTTGGACGAGTTGAAGGCCAAGATGGAGCGGTCGAGCCAGGCGCTGGCGCAGTTTGAGCGGGAGCTGAACGTCATCAATCCGGACGAAAAGACGAACATCCTCTCGGCCCGGCTGTTGCAATTGAACACGGAATACACCAGCGCGCAGGCCGACCGGGTGGCGCGGGAAGCGGCATACAACTCCATGACCTCCGGCTCGCTGGAGGCCGTCCAGGTGTCCGCCCAAAGCCAGTCTTTGGCCCTGCTGGGCCAGAGATTGAACGAAGCGCAGGAGCATTTCGCTCAGGTGAAGACCACGTTCGGGGACACCCATCCGGAATACCGCAAGGCCGCGTCGCAAGTGGCCGAATTGCAGAGGCAGTTTGACGACTCGCGGAAGAACATCGCGGACCGCATCGGCGTGGAATACCGTCAGGCCCTGAACCGCGAGCAAATGCTGCAGAAGGCGGTGCTCGAAACCAAGGCGGAATCCGACAGCCTCAACGCCCGGTCGTTCCAATACCAGCAATTGAAGCGGGAAGCGGACGCCGACAAGACGTTGTACGACGAGCTGATACGGAAGATCCGGGAAGCGGGGATCAACGCCGGGTTCCAGAACAACAATATTCGCATCTCCGACGTGGGCCGCCCGGCATTGAAGCAGGTGTTCCCGAACATGAAGCTGAATCTGCTGCTGGCGTTCCTGTTTTCGGCGATGCTGGCCGTGGGGGCAGCGGTGCTGGGCGACTCGATGGATACGACGCTGCGCGACCCGGAGATGGCCAGCCGCTATCTGGCCACGGACGTAATCGGCATTCTGCCGGCGGTCCGCAACAGCGTGCAATTGAGCGCCATCGGCCCACCCGAGAGTGAGACCACCGCGCTGACGGCGCCGGTCCTGAACGGCGCCCGGAAGCACAAGGCTTCCGCAAACGGGAACGGGGACTACCGCAACCAGGGCAAAGGCTATTACCGCACTATTTCCGGCTTCGAGGAAGCTGTCCGCACGCTGCGCAACACGATTCTGCTGGGCGATTTCGAACAGCGCCTGCGGTCCATGCTTATCACCAGCGCCGGCCCGGGCGAAGGGAAGACCACGGCGGCGGTTCATCTGGCCATTTCCCATGCGAGCCAGGGAAAGAAGACGCTGCTCGTGGATGGCGATCTCCGCCGGCCAAGCGTCCATCACAAGTTCGGCCTCCCTTCCGATACCGGGTTCACCAACGTGCTTACCGGCGAGGCGCCATGGCGCGACGTAGTGATACCGGTGCCGGGGAGGCCGGGTTTGTTCATCATTCCGGCGGGTCCGCCCTCGCATCGGGCGGCGGATCTGGTTGGTCCCCGCATTGGAGACCTGTTAGACGAGTTCGCGAAGGAGTACGACCTGGTGATTCTGGATGCCCCGCCGCTGCTCGGCTTTGCCGAACCGCTGCAGATGGCCACCGCCGCCGACGGCGTTCTGGTGATCAGCCGGGCGGGGGAGACCAGGCGCAAGGCCGTGAGCGGGGTGCTGGCCGCCCTGTCCCGCATTCGCGCCAACGTGATTGGGGTCGTGCTGAATCACGTGAAGCGGGATACCAGCGATGGGTATGGCTACGGTTATTACGGGTATCACTACCGCGGCGGCTACTACCAGCGTGAGAGCGAAGGATGACCGGCTTGCAATCGAACGTTGAGTGGAAGCAGTGGGGCAAAGACGATCCCTTGTACGGCGTGGCGTCCTGGAGCAACAAGCAAAAGGGCGCGGAGTCGGAATGGACGGATGAGGGTTTCTACGCCCTCGGAGAATCCGACTGGCGGGATTTTGTACGGCACTGGCAGCAATACGGCGTCAACAGAGAGAGCTGCCTGGAAGTCGGGTGCGGCGCCGGACGGATCACCCGGCAGTTGGCCCTTTTCTTCGACCGTGTGTACGCTGTAGACGTATCCACGGCCATGATCGCCTACGCGCGCGAACGAATCGGCGCAGGCAATGTCGAATACTCCGTCGTCGACGGCTTCAGCCTGCCTCAAAAGGATCGCTCCGTGAAGGCTGTTTTCTCAACGCATGTTCTCCAGCATCTTGACAGTGTCGACATTGGGCTGTCCTACTTTAGAGAGTTCTTTCGAGTTCTTGACTCCGGCGGGACGTTGATGGTGCACCTGCCCCTCTACCAATGGCCGCGCGACACGGGTAGAGCCGCGCTTCTCCTGAGTGGCATCGATTATTCTGCGCGCAGGATCGCCGACCTGAAGGCGTTCGTCCGGAGAAGACAAGGCATCAAGACCATGAGGTACACCCCGTACCCCCTCTCGCTCGTGCATTCTCAGTTACGGGACACGGGTTTTCGCAATGTAGAGTTCCGGACTTTCGCGACAACCAGCAACGGCGATCTTCATTCCTTTGTCTTCTCTTCCAGGTAGCGCCGGCCGCTCTCCGCGGCCACCGTACATTCGCGCCGCGGCGGTGGCCGCGAGGGCCCACGCCATGCTGCGGGCAGGCGCGGTTTCGCAACTGCGGCGCAATACGCTAGCGGGCGCTCTTGGTGCCGTCGCCGGAGCCCTCATCTCCGCGATCTCATATCCCGTCTACCTGCACTTCCTCGGCTATGAGCAGTATGGTCTCTGGCTGGGGGTCTCGGTGGTCCTCAGCTTCGCCGCTTTCGGACAACTCGGCCTTGCCCCGGCGGTCGCCACCAACGTCGCGCAAGAGTACGCGCGAGGCGATCTCGCGGGCGTCCGCAAGACGGTATCGACGGCTTTGATCGCTCTCGCGGCCACCGGCGCCATCGCCCTCGCCGGCATTCTGCTCGGCGGCGGCGGCATCGTTTCGGTGTTGCACCTCAAGCCGCAACTTGCGGTACAGGCTCGGATGCTCTTGCCGTTTCTCGCGGTTCTCTCGCTGTACGTGGTTCAGATCGACACCCTCAACTCTGTGCTGACGGGCCTCGGCCGTCTCGACCTTGCGGTGGGGACGCAACAGGCCGGCCGTTTCCTCTCGCTCGTGTTGGCGGCCTCGTTGCTCGGCTCCGGCGTGGGCATCGTCAGTCTTCCCATTGCCAGCCTGGCCGGGTACGTGTTTGTGCACGCCACGTCGCTCCTGCTGGCGCGCCGGATCACCGGGGAGAGCTGTTTTGCGGTCTCGGCACTCAGCTTCGTGCATCTGCGGAGTCTGGTGACCTTCGGAGGCGGCGTGCTGGCATCCTCGCTGATCAACTTCCTGCTGGGCCCGCTCAACAAGTTCGCCCTGACCCGCTACGTGGGTCCATCCTCGGTCCCGGTATACGACATGGCGTTCACCATGACCATGCAGATCCGCGGCGTGCTGGAGTCCGGTTTCCGTTCCCTGATGCCGGAGGCGAGCCGGCTCAAGACCCTCGGGTCCGAGGAGGCCCACCGGCGCATGGGCGCGGTGTACGGCCGGGCGATGAAAGTCGTTCTGGGCTCGGGATTCGCGCTCTTCGGCGGCGCCATGATCGTCGCCCACACGGGCCTTCGCCTCTGGCTGGGGGCCCGGTTCCGGCCCGAACTGGTTTCCGCGCTTCGGGTCATGCTGCCCGGGGGCTTTGCGAACCTGCTGGGCGTACCGGGGTATTACATGTTGCTGGGCGTACGCAGCGTCCGTCATGTCGTGGCTACGAACACCGTGCAATGCGCCGTCAACGCGGCCGCCCTCGGGTACTTTTGCCATGCCGGAGTGCTGACCGCTTTTCTTGCCGCCTCCGCGGCTTCCGCGGGTCTGGCAGCCGGCGGAGCGTACCTGCTGTTCGCGGCGAGCCGCGGCGCCTGCCCTCAATTAAGAAATCAGGCACGGCCGGAACGAACCTGATTTTCTCCAGGGCTCCACGCTGGGCCAGCTGAAGCGGGCATTTCGTTATGACTATGACAAAGACCGCCAACCGATTCTACGCACAGAACGACGAAGACAGGGCGTTAGCGCAAATCTTCGCGAAGACCGTCCGGGGAACCTGCCTTGAGGTCGGGGCGAACGACGGTGTGACCCTGAGCAATACCTATTACTTTGAGCGGATAGGTTGGCGGTGCATCCTCGTGGAACCGAATCGCGACTGCTGTAAGAAGATCCGCCAGGCTCGTCAGGCCATGCTCTTTGAGTGCGCTGCGTCGGAGAAAGAAGGGAACAGCGTTCTGTTCGTGGGCGACGGGCACGATGACGTGTTTTCAAGTTTTGTGGTGGAGGATCTCCCCGGGAATCGCGAACGCTTTACACCCGTCGTGGTCCCGACCCGAACACTCGATGCGATATTGGCAGACGCCGGAATTTGCACTCTTGATTTCGTCACAATCGACGTCGAGGGCTATGAGAGCCAAACGCTAAGAGGATTTGCCCTCGATCGTTGGAAGCCGTATTTGGTGTTGCTCGAAGACAATAGCGGCATGATGGATGCCGATGTCGAGCGCCACATGCAGCAGGAAGGATACTTCCGATTCTGGCGGAGCGGCGTAAACGACTGGTACGCAAGGCGTGACGCAGGACGAGCCCCATTGCTGCTGCAGATTGCTCTCTCGGGATGTTTCTCCTGGAAGTCCTTTCTAAAAGGGAACGTCCCCGGAACACTTATGCGAAAGATCCTCGCAACAAAGAGGAAGTTTCTCGGCCGAGTTCGTCATTATCCGGATTCTCCAGGCGGATGCGCTATTCGTTCCAGCCAGCAAATGGGCGGGCAGTAAAAGCTGAGATTTAGCATGCAAACAGATCACAAGGGAACTGCCTTACCTCTTCTTCCGAAGATCTCCATCGTCACGCCGAGCTTTAACCAGGGACGCTATCTCGAGCAGACGATGAGGTCGGTGCTCGAGCAGCGATACGAGAACCTGGAGTATATCGTCGTCGATGGGGGTAGCACGGATGAATCGGCCCAGATCATCCGGCGGTATGAAGGCCAACTGGCTTATTGGTGTTCCCAGCCCGACGGCGGCCAGGCGGACGCGATCGCCAGGGGTTTCGAACGCTCGACCGGCGAGATTCTGGGGTGGTTGAACTCGGACGACGCCTACCTTCCGGGGGCGCTCCGTTCCGTCGGCCAGTTTTTCGCGGATCATCCGGAATCCGAGGCAGTCAGCGCGGGCGCGTACAAAATCGACGAGAACGGCCGTCCCTGGGCGGGCAATCGCGTGCCCTACACCCTCGGCGTCGCTTCTTCTTTCAATCGATTTCGTTTCTTCCCGCAGGAGGGGGTGTATCAACAGGCCACCTTCTTCCGCCGGAGCGCCTACGAGGCAGCCGGAGGGCTGGATCGCGGTCTTCAGTTCATCATGGATCTGGATCTGTTCGTTCGTCTCGCCGCCAGAAAACGGTTTGGCCGGCTTCCCCGGTTGATCGCCGCGTTCCGCATGCACGGCGCCAGCAAGACCAGCACGCTCAGCAAAGTCTGGAAGGCCGAATTGAACATCTTTCAGCAAAGATACATACGGTCCCGCCGGGTTGCGGTGGCCGGAAGGGCGCTGCGCCTTTGGTACAAGACACTCTACTTTGGCTACCGCTGCCTCCTGCTGGGTCTGCTTCGCACCGGCGTGGTGAAACTGAAGGCGGTGGAGTTGTGAAACCCGCACCGCCGTACGCGCCGGCGTCCCCCGGCGGGCTCGCCTGGGTGGAGGGGCTGCTCCTGCTGCTGATGCTGAAGCTCTCGTTGCCCGAGGTGCTGACGGACCCGTTCCGACTGTCCAACCTGGCGCCGGAAACGGTAATAAAAATCGGCATTCTTCTGGTGGTTCTGGCCGAACTTCTCACCCAAAGGCCGAACCACATTCGGTTCCTCCTGTTCGGCATCGTCGCCGCGCTCTTCATGACGGCGCGCGGCCTGCTGCGGCCGGACGCCGAGTATTTTCGGACAAAGATAATCTTCGTGGATGCGCTCACGTTTTGCGGGCTCCTGTGCGGCCTCGCCTGGGGCAGACTGCGGCCCTTTCCGAACATTGTCGAGACATCCAGGCGAGCGGCCGGTGTCATCACCCTGTTTTGCGCGCTGACGGTTGTCGGCCTGCTCACCGGCGTTGTCGCTCCCGCCCAGACCGGTCCGCGGATGTTCACATATTCCCTCTTTGGCCCCCTGAGCATTTGCGCCTCGCTGCTGCCATTTCTCACGGCGACGGCAAATCTCCGCGTAAGCGGGCGCGCCATGTGGACCGGCGTGCTCATATACGCGTCCCTGTTCCTGATCCTCACCACCGCCGTGTTGAGCGCCACGCGAAGCCTGCTGATTGTGGGGGTCGCCTCGTCCATCGGGTGCGCCGGCAACCTGCTCAGGCGCCGCCATTTCAGCCACCGGGTGGTGTTCCTGGTGACAGTGGCTGGCGTGGTTGCGATCGCGGTAATGTTCCTTTCGTTTCAACTGGTCTTCCTGACGAATCGTACGGCGGGCACCGTGATCCAGAATGAATTCCGGTACCAGGAATTGCAGATGATGTTTGCGCAGCTCGGCGAGAACATGTTTCTGGGATTTGGTTTTGGAGGCCGGTATTTGTCCTATGCCCCGGTTCTGGGCTATTTCGTCACCGACTCACCACACGTTGCCGTGTTCACGTTCTGGTTGAAGGGCGGCCTGTGGGCGTTCGCGGCGTTCGTGGTTCTGCCGCTGTTCCAAATACTCCGGGGCATGGGCAACTACAGATCCCGGCCAGTGGCCTTTGCCTGTTGGTATGGGGCAGGCCTGTATTTTCTGAGCGCGTTTTTATCGGGAGGCTGGTATTTTCACCAGCTCTTCTTTTGCGGAGCGTTCTTGTCGCTCGCGCCGAGGCTGGAAGCGGCGCAGTGGAAGGGCGGCGGCGTGCGCAGGATGCCTGTCCGGATGGCGGTCGGGGTTGCCGCGATACCCGGACGGAGACGTGAGCCGCTGGTTCCGGTAGCCGGGCGGGAGAAGGTCGCCCTTTAAGAACCATGCCGGATGTCGCTCTTTTCATACCGACTTTTTCCGAAGGCGGCGCGGAACGAGTTTTCTGCAGGCTGGCCTGCGGGATCCACCGCGCCGGCAGGAGCGTCGATCTGGTCCTGGTCAGCGCGCGGGGGAACTATCTGTCCGATCTCGACCCGGGCGTGAACGTGGTCAATCTGGGCCGGCTCCGGGCCAGGAGCAGTTGCTTTGGGATGGCGCGGTACCTGAGAAGGGCTCGTCCGAGAATAGTGATCGCGGCCATGGAACATGCCAACGTAGCCGCTCTCATTGCAGGTAAGCTGTCGCGGACCGGAATTCCCGTAATCACCACCACCCACACCGTACTGCAACGTGAGAGCGCAAAGGATTTCCCGTTTTGGCTCCGTTTACTTGTGCGCTGGTGCTATTCCTTTGCCGCACTACGAATCGCGGTGTCCCGTGATGCCGCCGCGGAACTGGCGCAGATTACGGGACTGTCGCAGGATCGAATCCGGGTAATTCACAATCCCGTGGCCGGGTCCGAGATTATCGCCCGGGCGCAGGAGAGTGCCGGCCACCCCTGGTTCGAGGACGGGGGCCCGCCGGTGATTCTGTCCATCGGCCGACTTCGGCCCCAGAAGAACTTCGCATTTCTGCTTGGCGCGTTTGCACGCCTGCGGCATCGAGCCGACGCGCGGCTGGTCATCCTTGGGGAGGGCCCCGAGCGCGGCGATCTCGAACGGCTGGCCACAAGGCTGGGCATAGGGGCGGACGTGGCCTTGCCGGGTTTCGTTAAGAACCCTTTTGCCTGCCTGGCGCGAGCCTCCGTTTTCGCTCTATCGTCCTCATGGGAGGGCTTTGGCAACGTCCTGGTGGAAGCTCTCGCCTGCGGCCTTCCCATCGTCTCCACGGACTGCCCAGGGGGGCCGGCCGAGATCCTCGAAGGGGGCAGGTTCGGGGAGCTGGTTCCGCCTGGCGCGGTTGATTTATACGCCGAAGCGCTCGAACGAGCACTTTTCAGCACGCCGGACCGGAAACGTCTTCGCGCGCGAGCGGCCGGCTTCTCCGAGGATGCCATCGTCCCTTTGTATCTGCATGCGATCGACGATGCAATTGCACAGTCCGGATTGCGGCTTGCCGGGATGGAAGTGGATGGTCAACTGGCTTCATAGCATCGTTCACAATCCCCAGAAAGGATGGGATCCGATACCGCGTTCCTATGCGGAATCGTACGCGGCCGGTGAGGTGGCGTCCACGGAACTGATCGACGAACTGGAGCGGCGCCTGGGCCGGCTGGCGGGCAAACGCATCCTCGACCTCGGCGGCGGCCCGGGGGAGTATTCGGTTGCGTTCGCGGAGCGTGGCGCGAACGTCACCTGGCACGATGTAAGCGCGAACTACCGGTCAATTGCCCGAAAAAGAGCCGAGCAAGCGGGCAGCAGGATTACGTTCTCTCTGGGCTATTTGGAACAGGCCAGCGCGCTGCGCCCAGCGTTCGATCTGGTGTTCTGCCGCACCTGCTGGTACTACGGGAGGAACGATCGCCTGCTGGCGCGCACGTTGTGGAATCTCGTCGCCCCCGGGGGCGCCGCCTATATTGAAAACGATACCTGGGAGATGGATTTCAGCCGGGGAATCCACAGCCTGACGTATGCCCTCAACCGCTTCACGGGCTGGAAGATCGGTCACCCGATGCCGCCGCGAGGAAGAATAGCGGCCAGCTTCGCGGGATTTCCGGTCGCCTGGCTGTGCATGGACTACCGGCGGCCGGCGTTCGATCGCGTACTGGTAGGCAAGCCCCCGCGGCTTCCTCGGGAGACGCGACACGCAGGCTGAGGCCGGCGCCACTATCACAATGCCGTCACGGTTTCTGGTGCGTTTCGACGATATCTGCCCCACCATGAAGTGGTCCGTCTGGAATCGCGTGGAGGAAATCCTGCGATCCCGCCAGGTGCGGCCCATCCTCGGCGTCATCCCCGATAACCAGGACAACCGCCTCGAATTCGAACCGGCCGATCCGCGTTTCTGGGATCGCGTGCGGCAGTGGCAGGCGTGGGGATGGACCATTGGCCTGCACGGCTACCAGCACCGCTATACCTCCGACGAAGCGGGCATCGTCGGGATCAAGGATGCCAGCGAGTTCGCCGGCGTTTCGTTGCGGGAACAATGCTGCAGGCTGCGCAAAGGCGCGAAAATCTTCCGCGATCAGGGTATCGACCCGCGGGTGTGGGTGGCACCCGGGCACTCCTTCGACGGCACCACCATCTCCCTGTTGAGCGAGATTGGCGTCTCCGCGATCAGCGACGGCCTGTTTGTGACCCCCCGGCGCGACCCGAACGGAATGCTATGGGTTCCCCAGCAGCTCTGGCGCTTTCGCCGCCTTCCGCTGGGCACATGGACCGTCTGCTTTCACCACAACCGCTGGGACCAGCCGCAGATCGACGATTTCGCTTCGTCGGTCGCCCGCTTTCACCGTTCGATCGTCGGTTTCGAAGAGATTGCGCTGGCTCACCGCTCGGCAAAACGGGCGCCGGTGGATGGGTTCGTTCCCAAACTGTTTCGCTGTTTCGTGCGCCGGAAACAGGGTAGCGCCGGCGCCCGCGCTTCCTCCGAGTTCATTTGATGCGGATTGCCCATATCATCACCACGTTGTCCACCGGCGGCGCCGAGACCATGCTCTATAAGCTGTTGTCCGCCATGGATCGCGATCGGTTTGCGGTTGAGGTTTATTCCCTCGCCGACACCGGTTCCATCGGCGGCGCAATCGTCCGCGACCTCGGCATACCGGTGTTCCCGCTGCGCTCCACCTCAGGCCGCACCACCGTTTCCTCCGCCTTCGGCCTGCTGGCCCACCTTCGCCGCAGCCGCCCGCACATCATTCAAACCTGGATGTATCACGCCAACCTGCTGGGGGGCATGGCCGGCCGGGCGCTGGGCAGGCCAGTGGTCTGGAACATCCGTCGCGGCAGTCTCGCACACCTTCGGCGCCGGACTCTGTGGATTTCGCGGGCCTGTTCCGCGGTCTCTTCCTCCCTGCCGGCGCGCATTGTGTGCTGCTCGGCCGACTCGCTCGAACGGCACGCCGCCGCCGGCTACGCCCGTACGCGAATGACGGTCATTCCCAACGGCTTCGACCTCTCCCGCTTCCGCCCCGATCCCGTCCTGCGGCAATCTCTCCGCGACGAAATGGGGGCCGGTCCGGATACGCCGCTGTTCGGTCTGCTGGCCCGGTTCGATCCGGCCAAGGATCATGAGACGTTCCTGCGCTGCGCGGCAATCGTCCATGCACGTTGCCCGAACGCCAGGTTTCTGCTCTGCGGAAAGGATATAGACGGCGAGAACCGGCGCTTGTCGGGGTGGGTGGACGCGCTGGGGATCGGAGGCTGCTGCGTTCTGGCAGGGTTGCGCAAAGACGCGCCACGCATCCTGGCCGGTTTGGACGTCCTGGTGTCCTCTTCGGCCTGCGAAGGCTTCCCCAATGTGCTCGGCGAAGCGATGGCCTGCGGGGTTCCGTGCGCCGCCACCGACGTGGGCGACTCCGGCCTCATTATAGGGGCCAGCGGGCTTCTGGCGCCTCCCGGCGACCCCGCGGCTCTGGCCGCCCGGTGTCTGGAATTGATCGAGATGGGCCCGCACCGCCGGGCCGAACTGGGCGCGGCCGCGCGGCGGCGCATCGAAACGCACTTCAGCATGCCGGCGGTCGCCCTCCAGTATCAGGATCTGTACGCAAAGGTGGTCGAAACATGTGCGGCATAGCCGGCTGGATGGACGGGTCGGGAAGCTGCCCGCGGCATACCCTGCGGGACGTCGCGGAGCGCATGACGGCCACGCTTCGCCATCGCGGGCCCGACGACGGGGGCGTCTGGACGGACCCGGCCGCGGGTGTGGCGCTGGGCCATCGCCGGCTCTCCATCGTCGACCTGTCGCCCTCCGGAGCCCAGCCCATGGTCTCCCCGTGTGCACGCTACGTCATTGTCTTCAACGGTGAGATCTACAACTTCCAGCAGGTACGCGCCGAACTGATCTCCCGCGGGCGCCGCTTCCGCGGGTCGTCCGATACGGAAGTGATTCTGGCCGCGGTCTCCGAATGGGGAGTGGTCGATTCGCTGCAGCGCTTCAACGGGATGTTCGCGTTCGCGCTGTGGGACAGCGTGGACCGGGTGCTGCATCTCGCGCGCGACCGCGCCGGGGAAAAGCCACTGTACTACGGCTGGATCGGCCGGTCGTTCGTCTTTGCCTCCGAGCTGAAGGCGCTGCGCGCTCATCCGGATTTCCGGGGCAGCGTGGACCGCGCGGCGCTGTCGCTGTATGTGCAGCGTGCGTGCGTGCCGGCGCCGCATTCCATCTACGAAGGCATCTATAAACTGCCGCCGGCCTGCCACATGGTGGTCCCTTCGGGCGCGGATGCCGGTTCGCTTTCGCCCGTCCCCTACTGGTCGGCCAGAGAAGCGGCGGAGGCCGGGGTGGCCGCACCGTTCGCGGGCGACTCCTTCGAGGCGATTGAAGAGCTGGGCTCCCTCCTCCGCGACGCCGTGCGCCTGCGCATGATCGCCGACGTTCCGCTGGGCGCCTTTCTCTCCGGCGGCGTCGACTCTTCCACCATCGTGGCCATGATGCAGGTGGAGGATTCACGGCCGGTGAAGACGTTCACCATCGGATTCCGCGAGTCCCTCTATGACGAGGCCGGCAGCGCGCGCCGGGTAGCCCGTCACCTCGGGACCGAGCACACCGAACTGTATCTGGGACCGCAACAAACCCTGGGGGTGATTTCGCGCCTGCCGTCGCTCTATGACGAGCCCTTCGCGGACTCCTCCCAGATCCCCACGTTCCTCATCTCGGAACTGGCGCGCCGGCACGTCACCGTCAGCCTGACCGGCGACGCGGGAGACGAGCTGTTCGGCGGATACAACCTCTACCGGGCGGGCCGCCTCATCTGGACGACATTCGGCTGGATGCCCTCGGCGTTGCGGCGGGCCATCGGGGTCGGACTGCGGTCCGTGCCCGCTCCCCTGTTGGATCTCTCGTTCGCGTGGTTGTCGCCCCTGCAGGCGCAACTGGGCCGCAGCAGCTCGATTGGAGACAAGCTCCACAAACTGGCGCCGGTCCTGATTGGCGCCGAACCGGAACTGATGCGCCGCGTGCTGGTGGCCAACTGGAGAGACGACCAGGCCCTGGTGCTCGATACCGCAACTGCCGCGGCGCCCTTTGCGGACCAGGAACGCTCCGCGGCTGTTGGCGACTTCGTCCAGCACATGATGTTCGCCGACCTGGTCAGTTATCTTCCCGACGACATCCTGGTCAAGGTGGATCGCGCCAGCATGGGCGTGAGCCTCGAAACGCGGGTTCCGTTTCTCGATCATCGGTTGATCGAGTTCGCCTGGCGCCTTCCCCATCGTCTTAAACTGCGCGGCGGCAGCACCAAGTGGATTCTGCGGCAGTTGCTCTACCGCTATGTGCCGCGCGCGCTGGTGGACCGGCCCAAGTCCGGTTTCGCCGTTCCCTTGTCCCTCTGGCTGCGCGGGCCTCTGCGCGAATTCGGCGAAGACCTGCTGAACGAGTCGAGGCTGCGGCAGGAGGGATGGTTCGACGCCGGGCTGGTCCGTTCCTTATGGAACGAGCACATTTCCGGGCGCCGTAACTGGGAACAGCCGCTGTGGAGCGTTCTCATGTTCGAGGCCTGGCTGCAGGAAGCGGGCACGCCGCGGCCGGCCCATCGCACCGAAAGCGCTCTCGCGCCCGCCTGAGGTACTCCGCACCCATGATCGAAGCGCATCGCCGCCAGTCCATTCTGTTCGTCGACAACAGAACGGAATACTTCATCTCGCATCGCTTTCCGCTGGCGCTGGCCGCGCAGCGGTCGGGATACGACGTCCACGTCACCACCCTGACCAGCGGTGACGCGGCGCCGATTCGCGCGGCGGGATTCTCCTATCACGACATCGCCCCAGGCAAGCGCGACGGCAGCGCACGGAAGGAACTCATCCTCCTGAAGAGACTACTGGCGTTATACCAGGGGCTGCAGCCCGATCTGCTGCACCATATCACCCTGCGCGCCGTCGCCTATGGGGGTCTGGCCGGCTTGACGCTGAAGGGGACGCCGGGCATCAACAGCATAACCGGCCTGGGGTACCTGTTCACCGCCAGCAACCCGGTCACCTGGGTCGCGCGCAAGGTGCTGGGTGCGATCTTTCGGGTGGTGTTGAACCGCCGGCGGTACCGCACCACCTTTCAAAACGTCGAGGATCGCCGGGCATTTGAAACCAGCGGATGGATCAGGCCGGGCCGAGCGGTGGTAATTCCAGGTTCGGGAGTCGATCCGGAGCACTTCAAACCGCTTCCGCCGCGGGAAGGGGCGCCCATGGTTCTGTTCGCCTCCCGATTGCTCGCGCACAAGGGCGTCCGGGAATTCGTGGATGCGGCTCGAATACTCAGGGACTTTGGGCTCGCCGCTCGTTTCGTCATTGTTGGCGATTCCGACCCGGACAATCCGGCGGCCATTCCAATGACCCGGATCGAAGAGTGGGTGGGCACGGGCGTGGTCGAGTATTGGGGTTACCGGAGCGACCTGCGGCAGGTCTTCGCCGAGTGCGCCATCGTCTGTCTTCCGTCTTATCGGGAGGGAGTTCCCAAAGTTCTGCTGGAAGCCGCCGCCTGCGGCCGGGCCATCGTAACCACCGACGTGCCCGGTTGCCGTACCGCCGTCGCACGCGGCGAAAATGGCCTGCTGGTGCCGGCCCGCGACAGCGAGACCCTGGCCGTCGCCCTGCGCATGCTGATCGAAGACCGGGCCTTGCGGGAGCGGATGGGCGCAAAAGGCCGGGAAAGGGTGGAGCGGGAGTTCACCGTCGACCGCATTGTCGGCGCCACTCTGGCCCTCTACGAGGAATGCCTTCGCCGCCAGGGCACGGCCCGCGGGGAATTGCGCACACACGAAGGGAGAGCATGATGCGGATACTGGTCACCGGCTGCAGCGGCTACATCGGTTCGCAACTGGTTCCCCGCCTGCGGGCGTTGCACCACGAGGTCATCGGGATCGACCGGGCGCCGTGGCCCGGCGGGGGCGAACTCGACCGGTTCATTTGCGCGGACCTGCGGGATACGCACCGCTGGGACGGCGAGATGGACGGCGTGGAATACGTTTGCCATCTTGCGGCGGCCAAAGGCGATTGGGGCATTTCCGACGCCGGCTATCGCGGCGACAACGTGGATGCCACGCGGTCCCTCCTGCAGGTTGGCCACGCCCGGGGCATCGGGAAGTGGCTGTTTTACAGCACGGTGAGCGTCCTCGGCCCGAGCGATGCGCCAAAGGAAGAAGACGCCCCGTTCGCCCCCACTCACGCCTACGGAAGAACGAAAGCCGAAGCCGAGAAGCTGTTCCAGCGCTTCGTGGCGGAGGACCACCGGCGGCAGGTGACGGTGCTGCGGCCGTCCGTGGTGTATGGGCCGGACAATCCCGACAACACGAACATTTTCCGCCTGATTGAGGCAATTCATCGCGGCCGTTTCCTGATGATCGGGGATGGCGAGACGATAAAAACCACCTCATACATCGACAACGTAATTGCGGCGACATTGTTCCTGCTGGACGGGGCCGAAACGGGCCTCCGGGTGTATCACTATATCGACGAACCTCGCCTGCCCACGGGCGAACTGGTCGGGAGCGTTTACCGGCTCCTCCACAAACGCCGCCCTCGCTGGAGCGCTCCCTTGTCCGTCGTGAAGCCGGTGGCCTGGCTCGGCGACATCGCCGGCGCGGTGGCCCACGTTGACTTTCCCATCACCAGGGCGAGGATCGAGAAGTTTTGCACGGCAACCGACTTCGCCGCGCGCGCCATTCGCGCCCGGGGCTTCGAGCAACCGGTCGACAATGAAGCTGCCCTGCAAGCCACGGTGGCGTGGTACCTCGAGCGATGCGCGGGCCCCCGGTCGGCCTGGCCTCCGTCGCGTCGCAGCACGGGAACTACTAAAAGAATCATAAACATAGAGGAGCGTCAATGAACGTACTCATTACCGGAGGCGCCGGTTTCATTGGGTCACACCTCGCCGAGCGCTGTCTGGGCGAGGGCTGGTCCGTGTCCGTAATCGACGATCTCTCCACCGGATCGTTCGAAAACATCGCCCACTTAAAGCGCGTGCCCAGGTTCGAATACACCATCGACACGGTGTTCAACGCGCCGCTGGTGGCCGAGCTGGTGGATTGCTGCGACATCGTGTTTCATCTCGCCGCCGCGGTCGGGGTGCGGCTCATCGTGGAGAGCCCGGTCCGCACCATCGAGACCAACGTTCACGGCACCGAGGTGGTGCTGAGGGCGGCCGCTCGGAAGCGCAAGCGCGTTATCGTTGCGTCCACGTCGGAGGTTTACGGGAAGAGCAGCAAGGTGCCGTTTTCCGAGGAGGACGATCTGGTTACCGGTCCCACCAGCAAGGGGCGATGGAGTTACGCCTGTTCCAAAGCGCTGGACGAGTTTCTGGGTCTGGCCTATTACAACGAGAAATCCGTTCCCGTCACCGTGACCCGCCTGTTCAATACGGTGGGGCCGCGGCAGACCGGCCGCTACGGCATGGTGCTGCCCACCTTTGTCCGCCAGGCGCTGCGGAACGAGCCGATGACCGTGCATGGCGACGGCCGTCAGAGCCGCTGTTTCGGTTACGTTCTGGATGCGGTGGAGGCGCTGGTGCGCGTCGCGAAAAGCAGCCGCACGGTCGGGGAAATCGTCAACATCGGCAACGACCGGGAAATCAGCATCGCCGATCTGGCGAAACTGGTGCGCGCCCGGGTGCACTCCCGTTCCGAGATCGTCAACGTCCCTTACGAGCAGGTCTACGGGCCGGGCTTCGAGGACATGTTCCGGCGGGTCCCGTCTCTGGTGAAACTGGAACGCCTCATCGGCTACCGGCCCATCACTCCGCTGGCCGCGGTCGTCGATGCCGTCGCCAGCGAGATGCACAGCCACGCGTTTGTGGATTCCCTGGACCAGTTGAGCGAGCAGCTCGCCGAACCGGTTCCCGAGCCAGCCTGATCATGTCCGCTTCCCTGCCCTCATTCTGCGCGTTGGCCGCCGCGGCGCTGCTGGCCGGCGGACTCACCTGGCTGCTGATTCGCTGGAGCGTCCCGCTGGGTCTGGTGGCCCAGCCCAGAGCCGACCGCTGGCACGGCAAAGCGACGCCCAATACCGGTGGTCTGGCCATCGTGATCGCCTCCGCCAGTTGCTATCTTTTCTTTGCTTCGGGCCGCTACGCGGTGATCGCCGCCTGCGCCGGATTCGTTGCGCTGCTGGGCTTTATCGACGATCGCGTGCAGTTGCGGCCCCGCGTCAAGTTCGCCGGCCAGGCGGTGGCGGTGGTGGCCGCGATGGCCGGTGGCGTGGTCTTCCACGTTACTCCCTGGGCCTGGATCGACCTGATGCTCACCTTCCTGTGGATTGCCGGCATTACCAACGCCTTTAATCTCATCGACAACATGGACGGTCTGTGCGCCGGCGTGGCCGTGATCATCTGTGCGTCCCGGTTCGTTCTGGCGCTGGAGAATCACGATGGCGGGGGAGCGCTGTTGCTGGCTATCCTCGCCGGATCTGTGCTGGGGTTTCTGATCTTCAATCACCAGCCCGCGAAGATCTTCATGGGCGACTGCGGCAGTATGTTCGTCGGCTTCAGCCTGGGCGCGCTGGCCATCGCCAGTCCGGCGCAGCACAAGCGTCTCATCGTCTCCACGCTCTTTTATCCCGCGCTCGCTTTTCTCTATCCGATTTTCGACACGGTGCTGGTCTCGGTTCTGCGCCGCAGCGCGGGAACGCCCATTTCGGTGGGAGGCCGCGACCACAGCTCCCATCGTCTGGTTTCGCTGGGCCTGACCGAACGCAAGGCGGTGTGGCTGCTGTGGCTGCTGGCCGCGGCCGGCGCGGGCGCCGGGCTGTTGAGCTACGCGATGCCGCTGGGGGTTCTGGCCATCGCCGTTCTGCTGGTCAGCGGCGTCAGCGTATTCGGGATCTTTCTGGCCGCTCTTCCGGCCTACGCCATACCGGACACGGCGCCCGTGCGGGCGAAGTGGATCCGCCGGCTGACCCCCAGTCTGCGGGCCGGGGTGACGCTGATCATCGATACTCTCCTCGCCGGTGTGGCTCTGCTGGCGGCCTTCCTGATCCGCTGGGAGAACGCGTTCACGGGCCCGCCGCTGCAGCAGTTCCTGTTCTCCCTGCCCATTGTCATGGGCTTCCACGCACTCGCTTCCGTCGCGTTTCGCACGTTCGACTCGGGCTGGCGCTGGTTCGGCCTGCGCGATCTGCTGGCGCTGGTTCGCTGCGCCGCCGCCAGTTCCGCCGCCGCTATCACGACCCTCTGGTTTCTGGGCATGCGCGACTACTCGCGCGGCGTCGTCCTGCTTTACGCATTTCTGGCGCTCGCCTTTACCGCCGGATTGCGGCTGTCCATGCGGTTCCTCTGGCAGAGTCTGGCCTTGCCGGCCGGCGCGCGGAGGGCGGTGGTGCTGGGCGCCAACGGAGCTACCGCGCTCACCGTCTTTGTGCTGCAAAGGAACGGAACCATGAACGCCGCGCCCGTGGCCGTGGTGGATCCCGACCCGGCCGCCCGCCGGCTGCACATTCACGGGGTCACCGTTCACCATGCCGGCGGAAACGCCCCGGCGCTCCTGCGGAAACTTCGCGCCGATCTGATGGTGGTGCCCTCCGGACAGAAGCTCACCGACGAGCACCGGCTCATCCTGAAACAATGCCGGGAAGCGGGCGTACCCATCGAGCAATTCGAGGTGGGCATGAAAGTGTGGAATTAAACGCGCCGCTCTACTACCAGCCGAAGAAACGATACGGGTCGTCCCATTCTTCCGGGACGTCCAGATAAAGGCCATCCAGCCAGCGCCTCTCGCGATCGCTGGCCGGGTCCCGGAAGCGCTCGAGCAGCGGCGTCCTGCCCGCCGCCCCCGTGTTCGCCAGCAGGCGCGCGGAGAGAGAGGCCACGCGCCGAAACGTGCGCTTGACGTTCATTTTTTCCCCCGCGTAGTCGAACTCCCAGGGCGCCAACTGCGAAAACACGACGTTCGCGCCTTTTGCCGCAGCGAGCACCCCGTTCCCCACCACCGTCGCGCCGCCAGCCACCAGAGGGAGCGTCCGGGGATCGCGGTTGTGCACGTCCGCGGGCGATACTCCGGCGAACGGCGAGCCCGCGCCGAACGGCTCGAAGTACGCGGCGATGTGCTCCTTTTTAACCATCGCCACGGGGAACGGCAGGAAGGCGTCGACGTCCTGCTGGTCGCACCCGATCGCCAGCACGTGGCCGCCGTTTCGCACCCAGCCCGCAAGGTCCCCCGCATTCGCCCTTAGCTCCTCGCCTCCGCCCGGCCCCACCACCAATACGTGCTCCGCGGATAATCCGCCCGCATACGCCATGGGCGCCAGACCCGCCAGTTGCAGGTGGCGCCTTCCCGCCGCTTCGCCCGCGTAGACGACTTCCCGCCTCGCGCCCGCCTTCCACCCCGCCGTGTAACTCAGAATGTTTCGCGCCAGCGTCTCCGCCGCCGGGTCCGTTTCGGTGCGTCCGCTCACATCCATCTGGCAGAACAACACCATCCCCCGGCCCTCGCGGTATTCCAGCAGGGGACTGTACTGCAGGCTGTAGCCGCAGTCGAGAACCGCCAGGAAGTCGCCGCACGCGGGCTTCTCGATCAGCGCCGAGGCCACGCTGCCCCGGTTGCCGCAGCGCCACACCCGCGTCACCGTCATCCCGCACCATTGCACCGCCGGCGCATCGTTGAATTGCCGGGCGCGCTCCGTGTTCAGACGCCCCGGCAGAGTGGTCGCCTCGCCGCGCCAGTCGCGCAGGTGCTCTTCGCCGAGGCCCGCCAGCAGGGGATGATCGGGCACGCGCTGGAACACCCAGCGCATCCCATACTCGGCCGTGCGGAAGCCAAACCGCTTCTCCAGAACCTCGCCGGTCTGCTCGAACACGATCACCTTCAAACCGTCGCGGACTCGCCTGATGTCCGGCCCCGGTCCGCCGGGCGTGAGCGCGCCTTTGCCGACAATCAGCGTGTCGAAGGAAGCGAGGTCCGCTCCCGCGCTCACGGGCGCGCAGCGGACCCCCATCGCATCCAGCAGCCTCGCGCTGTCGCCCTGCGGGTCAAAGAGCGCGATCTTCATGCCCGTCCCCGGCGCTGCCGCCGGCCGCGCCATCACGTGGATGGGCAAGGCATCTTCCTGCGTCTCCCCGTTGCCGAAATGGACCCGCGCGCGCAGCTCGTACCGTCCCGGCGCCAGGTCCTCGGGCAAGTCAACTTTCAGCGGAATGCGCTTCTGTTCTCCGTTCGGCAGGACGATGCTGGCGCTGCCCGCGGCCGCGTGCGGCAGCCCGAATGACCACGCGCACTCACCACCCACCACCCGGCGCGAGTTGTTGATCACGATCAGTTGCTTTTCCACAACTTCGCCGGGCAGGAAGTTGTGATCTTTGCTGGTGAACGCGGCCGGCTTCCCGGCAAGGTACGCGAGCAGGGGCATGTTGTTGCGGTAGAGGGCCTGGGCGGCCAAGGTGGCCTCGGCCGCCGACGGCCGGAACGCTACCCGGGCTTTCACCCGTTTCTCGTCCACGTAAACGGGCCTCGGCCCGGGCCGCTGGAGACGATTCCAGTCGATTTCCAGCCCTGGATCGGCCGGCTCGCTCTCAAAAGCCGGCGGCTTCCAATACATGCCGTAGTCCCATGGCGAAGTTGCCGAAACGCCCCACGTCCGGAACGCCCGGAAGTTGTCGGTCAGGTACATCGCCACCACGCGGAAGCGCTCGTCGAAGACCTGCGAATTAAGGCTGTAAGGGTAATCCCAGCGTTTCCAGACGCGGCCCTTGCGGAACTGCTCCGCCTCCCAGCGCAGGTTGGCTTTCTCCGCCTCGATAATGTCGTACGCGCGGCCGCCCAGGAATTGCGCGTTCCACTCAGCCACGCAGAATTCCCAGGGCGCCACCGCGTCCCCGAATTCCCGCTTGCCTTTGTACCACCCGCGGTACATGGCCCAATCCCACATGAACGGCACCGCGTACTCGCAGGTGAACACCGGCTTCGCCCCCATGGTGGCCCAGTGCTCGAACCAGTCCGACATTTCCTGGATGGGCACCCAGTTCACATAAAAATTCATGGTGTGCATCGAACCGAGGTTGCCTGAATCGTGATGGTAGACGATGCGGCTCGGGTCGAGCCGTTGAATAATCTCCTGGGCCCGCAGCGCGCGCGAGGCACTGCGCACCCCCCAGGATTCGCGCGCCTCCTGGATTCCGTCGATCATGTCCGGGTCCATGTCGCCGCTGTACCCGGTGGAATTGTGGCTGGTGGAGTAGCAAACCACCGAAGGGTGATTCTGGGCCACCCGCACATAGAACTCCGCGTGTTGGGCGTAGCCGTTGGCCGAGTCGGCATCCGGCGCCGTCCAATCGTAGTGGCCGAAATGCGGCTGCGACAACGCCACCAGCATTCCCTCGTCGTCGGCGGCCCGCAGCACTTCCTCGAAACTGATGTGCGCGCCGGGCTCGCAGCCGTAGTTGTGCGTGTAAACGAAGTTGATCCCGAAGCTCCGGAACCGCTGCAGGGTGGCGCGGGCGCCGTCGTAGCTTGCCGATAGCGGGCCGAGCTGGCCGTTATCGAGCGGGATGGCCGAGAGATAGATAGGGGTGCCGTTCAGGTAAAAGTCGCGCCCCTCGATCCAGAACTCCCGAAAACCGAAGCGCACCGGCAACGCCTCGTCCAGCATTTCCGCGCGCGCATCGAGCAGCGATACGCTCGTGTCGTACTGATTGGGCGCATCGGTATCCCACAGCTTCTCCGGGCGCCAGCGCTCCATGATGGCGATGCGGCCGCCGTTCAGGTCGGCCACGCCGAACGGGCGGCTGGTTAAGCGTTCCACCTCGCGGCCCCCATCGCCGATCACGGCTCGGAGCGCGTACCGCGCGTGCGGGTCCAGCGCCTCCAGCGCCACGTCGAACGTGATCTCCCACCGGCGCACCGACGTCTCCACCTTCACGCCGGTGATGCGCGGTCCGGCGGGCGTGCTCTCAAGGTACACGTCGCCGCACAGCCCCCGCCGCTCCACCCGGCCCTCCACCTGCATCGCGGTGGCCGTGTTCGTGTAGGAGAGCATGACGCCATGGAGAGGCAGCGCCCTCACCAGCATGCCGATGGTGTACTTCCGGCCCGGACGGCACAACGCGGTGAGGTCGATCTCGCCCGCGGGGTAGCGCATCTCACCCGCCCGAACGCCATCCACGAACACGGCCGCGTAAGAATTCAGGTAGCTCGTGTTCAGGGTGATGCGGCGTCCGCTCCACTCCTGCGGCACGGTCACCTCCCGCTGCTGCCACGCCGACATTACGCCGGCCAGGTCCTTCCCGGCCCAGGCGGGATGCGGAAAAAACAGCGGCTTGCCCGACTCCCGGGGCCCGCCCGGCCAGCTTTCCGGCACCCGCAGGTATCCCCAGCCGCTATCCGGCGCCGTTTCCGTCTCGCTTCCGGCGGGCTGCCAGCGCCACAGCCCGTTGATGGAGAGCCGCTCGCGCGTCGGCGTCGATTCGCGGTACGCCTTGTCGAGATCCCAGACCGCATTCACTCCGCGCGGCAGCACGCTCCCGGCCTCGGGGACCTGCAGCCCCGCGGCGCAGGCCGGCGCTCCAAGGGCCAGCAAAGCGTCTCTTCTGGAAATCCTGCTCATTGCCCCAATCGTAGTTGATCGGAGAGTGAGCACGCGCCGTGCGCCGCGTTGTACAATGCCCCAGTGCAACCTCGAACCATCGGCTGGCTGATGCTTCTGCCGCTCGCGGCGTTCTCGCAGGACCAGATTGTGCCCGCGGACGCGAAAGTCGAGCAGGTGGCCACCGGCTTCAACAAGTGGACCGAAGGCCCGGTGTGGGTTCCCGCCGGCTATCTGCTGTTCGCAGAGATCCCCGGCAACAGCATCCTCAAGTGGACGCCGGGCAGCGGCGCCAGCGTCTTTATGCACCCCAGCGGCTACGAGGGCAGCGATCCCTACAAGGGTCGGGAGCCGGGCTCGAACGGGATGACGCTCGACGCGAGGGGCCGCCTCACCGTCGCCGGACACGCGCGGCGCAATGTCTGGCGTCTGGAGGCCATGGACGCGCACGCGCCGATCACGGTGCTGGCCGACACTTATGAAGGCAAGCGGCTGAGCAGCCCCAACGATCTGGTGTACCGGTCGGACGGCTCGCTGTACTTCACCGATCCTCCGTACGGCCTGCCCACGCAGGGCGACAACGACCCCGCGAAGGAACTGCAGGTGAATGGCGTCTACCGCGTTCCCGGCGCGCTTGCGCAGAAGCCGGGCGCGCCGCCCGCGCGCGCGAAACTGCAGCTCCTGGTGAAGGATTTGCCGCGTCCGAACGGCATCGCCTTTTCGCCTGATGAGAAATGGCTGTACGTGAACAACACCGAGCCGAAAAAGCTGTGGATGCGTTACCGGGTGCTGGCGGACGGGTCTCTGGGCGATGGCGCGGTCTTCTACGATGCCACCTCCGAAAGTGCCCCCGGAGCGCCGGACGGCATGAAGGTGGATCAGAGCGGCAACGTGTACAGCGCGGGACCCGGCGGCGTGTGGATCTTTTCTCCGGCGGGCGAGCACCTGGGAACCATCCGCGTCCCGGAGGTGGTGGGCAACCTGGCGTGGGGCGACGCCGACGGCAAGTCGCTCTACATCACCGCCAGCACCAGCGTGTACCGGATACGCCTGAAGATCGCCGCAGCGGGGCGGCTTTGGTAGCTGCAGGGTATACTGCGGTTAGAGGGCAACCATGGCGGCCGGGAATCTTGTCGATGTGATCCGCGCACTGACTCCGGAGGAGCAGGAATCAGTCAGGTTGTTCGTCGAGTTCCTGAGGCGAAAAAGCCCGGCTCCCTCATCGCCGTTTCTCGCGGCCGTGGACGAGTTTGTGGAGCAGCATCCCGAGCTGCTTCGCCGTCTGGCGCAGTGACCGTTTATCCAACCATTGATGAGGCGATCGCGGTCCACGCCCGCTTGATCGCCAGATTCGGGGGCTCCTACGGGATCCGGGACCGCGGCGCCCTCGAGTCGGCGCTGGCGCGGCCGCAGACCGGTTACTACGACGATCTCATTCAGGAAGCGGCTGCGCTTTGGGAAAGCTTGTCGCAGAACCATCCGTTCATAGATGGCAACAAGCGGGTTGCCGTGACCGTGACAGCGGCATTCCTCAAGGTGAACGGATACGTGCTGGAATTCGACGATCTCGAAGCCTTCTCGTTCCTCATCGGCCTTTACGAGAGCGGCCGGATGCGATTCGCGGAATTGGACACGTGGCTGCGGAAGCACGCCACGCACATATCACCACGGGAATCGGTCTAACTGAGTGTTCCCCACCTGGACACGCGGCGCCAGCCGCGTTTTTGCCGGTCCCGAGGGAACGCGGCTGCCGCCGCGTGTCCCGGCTTACCAGACCACCATCACGGACGCGCCCATGCAATCGGTCACTGAGCCGGCTCCGTCGCGCGCAGGAACTCCGCCAGCTTGTCCTTCCACAGCGCGGCCATGCTGTGCGAGCCGTGGCCGCGCGTTTCCGCCGTGTACGGATACAGAATGAACCGCGCCGTGGGCGCCTGCTTCAGCAGTTCGTCGGTGATTTTCAGCTCCGGCGGGTTGATGGTGTCGTCGCTGAAGTTGATGTGCAGAATCGGCGTACGGATTTTCGCCAGCCCCGGCGCCGGATCGTAATCCCACGAAGCGTCCACCGCGTACGCCGTGTCGTTGGCGTCGGCCACCGGATCGCCGGTGATTTTCGCGAAGTTCTCCAGTCCCTTTTCGCGCGTCGGGCCGGCATGCTGCCACGTCAGCGGATTGCCGCCCACCAGGGCGATCAGCGCCGCGGCGGTCCGGGCGGAGGGCGGGTTCTCCGTATAATTGCCCTCCTGCCAGGCGGGGTCGTTGCGGACGGCGTGGATCAGCGTCAGCCGCCAGAACAGATTGCGTCCCGAGATCTGCATCGGCTGGCAGGCCAGCGGCATGGCGGCGTCGAGGAAATCCGCGTGGCGCTCCATCCAGACATAGCTGTGCATGCAGCCCATGGATGTCCCCATGACCAGGCGCAGGTGGTCCACGCCCAGATGCTCGCGCAGCAGCCGGTACTGCGCCTCCACCATGTCGGTGTACCCATAGCGCGGGAACTTCGCGCGCAGACCGTCGCTGGGCTTGCTGGACTGGCCGTGGCCGATGCCGTCCGGAAGGATCACATAGTACTTCGCCACGTCCAGCGGCTGGCCCGGCCCGAACAGCTCGCCCGCGAAGATGTCCCGCAGGAACCCCGCTCCGGAACCGGTGGTCCCGTGGAGAATGAGCACGGCGTTGCGCACCCTTCCCGCCCCATCGCGCCGTGGCGCGCCCAGCGTGCGGTAGTGGATCTTCAGGTCCGGCATGGCTTGGCCGGTCTGGAAGCGAAAGTCGCTGAGATGGGCGTCGCCCTCGGTGACGGGCCAGGTCTTTTCGGCGCAGGCGAAGACGGCCAGGAGCGTGGAGATCAGAGCAAGCCGGCGGGTCATAGGTTACAGTATGCTCTATACCCATGCCCCACACATCACGCGTTCTGCTGTTCGCCACTCTCTGCGCCGCCGCCTCGATGGCGGCCGATTCGTTCCGCGGCTACACCGCCGAGGGCACGCGCACCGAGCGGGAGTGGGAAGAGAAGTTTCGCGCGCTCCCGAAGCCCGAAAACATGCGCGAGTACATGCGGCGCCTCTCCGCGTATCCGCACCATATCGGCTCACCGTACGACAAGGACGACGCCGAGTGGATACTGGCGCAGTTCCGCTCGTGGGGCCTCGACGCTCACATCGAGACCTTCCGCGTGCTGTTCCCGACGCCGAAACTGCGCGTGCTGGAGCTGGTCTCTCCCGGCCGCTACGTGGCGAAGCTGGCCGAGCCCGCCCTTCCCGAAGACCCCACCTCCAACCAGACCGCGCAGCAGTTGCCCCCCTACAATGCCTACTCGGTGGACGGCGACGTCACCGGCCCGCTGGTATACGTCAACTACGGCGTGCCCGCCGACTACGAAGAGCTGGAGCGCCGCGGAATCTCGGTGAAAGGGGCCATCGTGATCGCGCGTTATGGCGGCTCGTGGCGCGGCATCAAGCCCAAGGTGGCCGCCGAACACGGGGCCATCGGCTGCATCATTTATTCCGATCCCAAAGACGACGGCTACGCCCAGGGCGACGTCTTTCCCGCGGGCGCGTGGAGGCCGCCGTTCGGCGCACAGCGCGGCAGCGTGATGGACATGCCCACGTATCCCGGCGATCCGCTCACGCCCGGCGTCGGCGCCACGGAGAACGCCAAGCGGCTGCCGATCTCCGAAGCAAACACGCTGACGAAGATCCCCGTGCTCCCCATCTCCTACGGCGATGCGCAGCCCCTGCTCTCCGAGCTGAAGGGGCCGGTTGCGCCGGAGGCGTGGCGCGGCAGCCTGCCGCTGACGTATCACATGGGCCCCGGCCCGGCCAGAGTGCGCCTGGCCCTGCAGTTCAACTGGGACCTGGTGGACATCCGCGACGTGATCGCCACCATTCCCGGCGCCGCCGACAAGGACCAATGGATCATTCGCGGCAACCACTACGACGCGTGGGTCAATGGCGCCGAAGACCCCATCTCCGGCCAGATCACCCTGCTCGAAGAGGCGCGGTCGATGGGCGAACTGCGCAGGCAGGGCTGGCAGCCGCGCCGCACCATCATTTTTGCGGCCTGGGATGGCGAGGAGGAGGGCCTGCTCGGTTCCACCGAGTGGGTGGAAGAGCACGACGCCGAACTGAAGCAGCACGCGGCCGTGTATATCAACTCCGATGGCAACGGGCGCGGCGTCCTGGGCGTGGCGGGTTCGCACGCGCTGGAGCAGTTCATGAACGCCATCGCGCGGGACGTGCAGGATCCCGAGACAAATCTGCCCGTACGGGAGCGCCTGAAGTTGAGCCGGATTTCCGAAGCGAAGCCGGAGGATCGCAAAGAGCTGCGCACTCGCGCCGACCTGCGCATTGGCGCGCTCGGCTCCGGAAGCGATTACACCGCCTTCCTCGATCACCTGGGAGTGGCGTCGCTCAATCTCGGCTTCGGCGGCGAGGACGGCGGCGGCATCTATCACTCCGCCTACGACGATTTCTATTGGTACACCCACTTCTCCGACACTACCTTCGTGTACGGCCGCGCGCTGGCCCAAACCGCGGGCACGGCGATCCTGCGCCTGGCCGACGCGGACGTGCTGCCCTTTCAGTTCGGCGACTTCGCCGATACCATCCGCAAGTACGTGGACGAAGTGAAGGCGCTGTGGAAGGAGAAGCACGACGAGATGGAGGAGCGGGACCGCCAACTCGATGAGGGCGTGTTCGCGGCCATCGCCGATCCGAAAAAGGTGCTGGTGCCGCCGAAGCGCGAGGCCATCGCGCCGTACCTGAACTTCGCGCCTCTGGATACGGCCGCCGACACGCTGGCGCGCAGCGCCGCGGCCTTCGAGAAAGCGCTGAAGGATTCCCCACAACCGCCGGCGCGCGAGCTGAACCAGAAGCTGCTCGAAAGCGAGCGGGTGCTGACCGACGCCGCCGGTCTGCCGCGCCGACCGTGGTTCCAGCACCAGATCTACGCGCCTGGTTTCTACACCGGATACGGCGTGAAGACGCTGCCGGGGGTGCGCGAGGCCATCGAACAGAAGCAGTGGGACGAGGCCGGCCGCGAGATTGAGATCGTGGCGAAAGTACTGCGCAACGAGGCCGCGCTGCTGGACTCGATGACCGCGCTGCTCGGGCGGTGAGTTAGTCGGATTCGCGCTGTTGCTGCAACCGCTGCAGGCGCAGATCGGACTCCCGGCGCATCTGGCGAACCCAGGACTCGGAACCGTTTGCCAGCTCGGGGTGCGACTCGTCTTTCCAGCACCCGGCGGCCATCTTAATGGCCGTCAGTTGCTCGTGGCGACGAATCTCTGTCTCGGTTCCCATGCCCTTCATCACAATTATAAGCTGCCCACCATACGCCTCGCCCTTGGTGTCCTGAGTCAGGAGGACGCGCGGAGACAGCCGCGCCTGTGCCGTGCGTTAGAACGCGGCTCCGCCGCGTGTCCCGGTTTGCCAGGCCGACATCCTTTAACTCTCCTGACACCACCCTGTCAGCAGCCCTGCCGCACAATCTTCTGTAGCCGGGGTCGAGCCCCGGCGCAAAGGAGAAGAAATGACACCGCAAGAGCAGCAGCACCTGAACCGCGTGGTCTGGTTCGAGATTCCCGCCCTCGATCTGGACCGCGCCGTCCGCTTCTACGAAACCATCCTCAACACCACCCTGAATCGCCACACCATGGGCCCCACGGAACTGGCCGTGTTCCCATACACCGCTCCGGCCGTCAGCGGCTGCGTGACCAAGGGCGAACAATACAAGCCTGGCGCGGGCGCCGTCGTCTACCTCAATGCCGAACCGAAGCTCGACGCCGTCCGCGCTCGGGTGGAAGCGGCGGGCGGCAAGGTGCTGATGCCCAACGTGACGCTTCCCGACGACCTGGGCGTGTACACGAGGATTCTGGACACGGAGGGAAACACCGTCGGCCTGCACGCGCTAAACTAAATCAAAGTCAAACTGGGGCGATGCGCCGGGCCGACCGCCTTTTTCAGATCGTGCAATACCTGCGCGGCCGGCGGCTGACCACGGCCGCGCAACTGGCCGAGCGGCTATCGGTCTCCGAGCGCACGGTCTACCGCGACATCCGCGATCTCTCGCTCTCCGGCGTGCCGGTGGAGGGCGAGGCGGGCGTCGGCTACCGGCTGAGCAAGGGCTTTGACCTCCCACCCATCATGTTCACTATGGACGAAGTCCACGCGCTGGTGGCGGGCGCGCGGATGGTGCAGGTCTGGGGCGGTCCGGCGCTGGCCGTCTCCAGCCGGTCGGCCATCGAGAAGATCGCCCAGGCGCTGCCCGCGTCGCGCCGCACCGACGTCGAACGGACGCCCCTGTTCGCGCCCGGCTTCCACGTGCGCGCCGGCGCCGGGAACGAGGTGGAAACCGTCCGCCAGGCGATTCTGGCGCGGCGCAAGCTGCGTCTCCGCTACGTCGATTCGCGCGAGCAGGCATCGAACCGCGTGATCCGGCCGCTGGGGCTTGCCTTCTGGGGCGCCACCTGGACGATCATGGCGTGGTGCGAGAGCCGCGCCGATTTCCGCAACTTCCGCCTCGACCGCATCCGCGCGCTCGATCCGCTGGAGGAGACCTTCAAAGACCAGCCGGGCATGCGTCTGGAAGACTTTCTCGCCCAGGTTAACTCCAGCGGCCCGCCGCCGTCTGGTACAAGCAAGTAAGGAGAGCCGAATGAAACTGCTGGTAGCCGCGTTGCTGCTGTTCGCGGGAAGCGATAAGGTTGGCGAGGTCCTCACCGGCCCGGCCGCTTTTCAGGATTACACCACCATCCGCACGGGCCAGTTCCGGAAGATCACCGTGGCCGATCTTCCGCAGCCCTTTGCGACCTCCAGCGCGGGCAACGGTCCGCAAATCGTTCCGCGGCCGGTCAACGCGTGGCCCAAGGCGCCGGCGGGTTTCGAGGTGCAGCTCTACGCGGACGGGCTGAACAACCCGCGCGAGATCCGCACCGCGCCCAACGGGGACCTGTTCGTGGCCGAGAGCGAGCCGGGCGACATCCGGGTCTACAGCGGGATCACCGCGGAGGGCAAGCCGAAACAGATGTCGGTGTTCCTCACCGGCCTGCACCAGCCTTTTGGCATGGCCTTCTCGCCCGCCGGGCTGAACCCGCGCTGGCTGTACATTGGCAATTCCGACTCTCTGGTGCGGGTGCCCTATCACACTGGCGACCAGAAGGCGCGCGGGCCCATCGAAAAGCTGGCCGATCTGCCGCGCGCCGGTTACCACTGGACACGCGATCTGGCGCTCGCGCCCGACGGCAATCACTTGTTCGTGTCGGTGGGCTCGAATTCGAACATTGACGATCCGGACACGCACGCGAAAGAGTTCCATCGGGCCGATATTCTGGTGTTCTCGCTGGACGGCCAATTCGAGCGCGTGTATGCTTCCGGGATTCGCAACCCCGTGGGCATCGCGGTGGACCCGCAAACCGGCGAGCTGTGGTGCTCCGCCAACGAGCGCGACGAGCTGGGCGACAACCTGCCCCCCGATTACATCACCCACGTCGCCGACGGCGGCTTCTACGGCTGGCCGTACTACTACATCGGCGGGCATCCGGATCCCCGGCTGAACGGCAAGCACCCGGAGCTGAAGGACAAAGTGCTGGTGCCCGACGTTCTGCTGCAGCCGCACAATGCCTCGCTGGAGATGACGTTCTACGATGGCGCGCAATTCCCGGCCGAGTATAAAGGCGACATCTTCGCCTCCGAGCACGGTTCCTGGAATCGCCACATGCGCACCGGTTATGAAGTGATCCGGGTGCCGCTCAAGGACGGCCACGCCAGCGGCGTTTTCGAAAACTTCGTTACCGGCTTTGCCACGGCGGATGGCGACGTGTGGGGCCGGCCGGTCGGGGTTGCTGTGGCCGCGGATGGATCGCTGATGATCACCGACGACGGCTCGAACTCCATCTGGCGCGTGGTCTGGACCGGCGGGCGCTGAGTGCGTTGGGCGCGGGCCATTCTGCTGTTGCCGGCGTTCGCGCTCGCGCACGACCCGATTTCCACGAAAATCACGTGGGGCCGCGAAATCTCGCGCCTGATCTACGCCCACTGCGCGTCGTGTCATCGCGAGGGTGGAACGGCGTTCTCGCTGATGACCTGGCGGCAGGCGCGCCCGTGGGCAGTGGCCATCAAGGACGAGGTGCTGGAGCGCCGCATGCCGCCGTGGGGCGCGGTGGACGGCTTCGGCGATTTTCGCGACGACGAGGCGCTCACCGAGACCGATTTGCAGATCGTCGCCGCGTGGGCCGAGGGCAGCGCTCCGGAAGGCGACCCGGTGCTGTTGCCCCCCGCGCCCGATTTCACGAAACCCGCGGTGCCGGTGCCAACCGGGCCGGAGATCCTCGTGGACGGACGGCTGGAGTTGAAGGGCGCCATTCGTCTGCTGGCCATTCGTCCGACGCAGGTGCCCGCCGGCGCATCCCTGCAGGTGACCGCGCGCCAGCCCGACGGCAGCGTGGAACCGCTCCTCTGGCTGTATAACTACCAGCCTCGGTTTACGCGAACGTACGTTTACCGCGAGCCGCCGGCGCTACCCGCGGGCACGGTGGTGGAAACGTCGCCGGCGAACGCGGGCACGCTGGCGCTGATTGTAGAGCCCGTGCGGCCCCCATAAGCGCTACCTGACTGGAGAGTCGAAATGCATCCTGATACGGAAGGAATCCTGGAATCTTCGCTGTACGTGGCTGACGTGGGCGCTTCGGCTGAGTTTTACGAGAAGATCTTCGGGTTTCGGGTCATCGCTTCCTCGGAGCGCCTCTGCGCGATGAAAGCAGGTAACCGCCAGGCATTGCTGTTATTCAAGAAGGGCGGCTCGCGCGCAATCCCGTCGCCGCACGATGGTGACGGTGAGCTTCATCTCGCGTTCGCCATCCCAGCCGCGGCGCTGGCAAGGTGGGAAGCCTGGCTGGCGGAAAACGGCATCTCCGTGGAAGAGAAGCGCGTGTGGGAGTTGGGCGGCCAGAGCCTGTATTTTCGGGATCCAGACCGGCATCTAATCGAGGTTGCCACGCCGGGCGTCTGGTCGATTTATTGATGCAGTCCATTGGTTCGTCCGCCATCATTACCGCAACTCCCGCACCGGTACGTTGAACGCCGCGGTATTCACCACGCCATTCCGCTGAAACTGCGCCCACAGCCGGTATGTCCGCGCGCGCGGAAAAATCACGTTGAACTGCTCCTCGGCGCCGCCGTCGGCGAGGTGCGGGTGCGTGTGGATGGCGTCCACCAGGTCGTCGCTCACCACCAGCAAATGCCCCCATGCGCCAATGTATTTCTCGATACCGTCCGCCGGGCTCAGCCGGAAGAACAGTAGCGTCTTCAGGCCGGCGACGGGCTCGGCCGGCTCGGTGACCAGTTCCACTTTCAGGTTCTCCGCCTGCTTCGGCGCCACGTCGGCAAGTAGTTTCGCGGGCGGCAGTATGGCGCCGCCAGGCACGATCACGGTTTTTGCGATCAGTTGCGGCGTCCCGCCATCCGGGAAGAAATCAGCCAGCAAGCGATACATGCCGGGCTTTGGAAAACGCTCCTCGATTCGAAAGGCGCCGCCGGGCTGCGGTTCGGGGTGCTCGTGTTCGAACCAGCTCAGATCCTGGCTAACCACGAACAGGTGGAACAGCTTCTCGTGCATCACCTGGAAGCGCTCCACGGGCTTGCCCGAGTGCGGGTCGGTGACGGCGAACCGCAGCTCCGTATCCGCACCGGCGCGCGCCGGGTTGGGGATTACCGTGAGCGCAACCGGGTAGCGGGCCGCGTCGGGGATGCCCAGCACCAGCTTCATCCCGCAGCGAGGGCAAATGCCCGGCGTGTTCGAACGCACGTCGGGATCCATGGGGCAAACGTAGTCCTGGGCGAACAGCGCGAACGATGCCAGCAGGACGACACAGGCAAACCGCATGGAGACTATTCGACGATGTCTACGCGATACTCCTCGATGACCGGGTTGGCCAGCACGTCGCGGGCGATCTGGTCCATCTCCGCGGCGGCTTTCTGACGCTCCGTGCCCGGCGCGAGTTCAATCTCGAAGTACTTGCCCTGGCGCACCGATGCGATGGATGCATGCCCCATGCCCGCCAGGGCGGAGCGTATGGTCTGGCCCTGCGGGTCGAGCACCGTGGTCTTGAACGAAACGTATACGAGTGCTTTCATTCTGTCGGCCTTCCCTCCAGTCTATCGGAGCGGGTCAGTGTCCCAGCGCCACCAGCACGCGCTCGGTGATTTCGTGAATCATGGCCGGCAGCGACGCGTCCAGCGCCACAGTGACGGCCGCGCGGACGCGCTCCACATCCAATTCCGGAGGAGGCTGCGGCCCTTGCGGAGTGTCCTCCGAGGGCGGCTGCGGCGTATCGGCGGCCACGGTCTCGGCGAAGAGTCCCCGCGCAAATTCCGCTTCGTGGAGCAACGGCCGGATGGTCTCCACCACCACGGAGGCCTCGAAGGGTTTCTTGAGGATGGCGTCGCAACCGGCCCGCCTGGCCTCGTCTTCGTCGAAGGGCTCCAGCATGCCCGCCGTCAGAACCACGCGGGCGTGGCGATGGCGGGGATTGCTCTTCACGTAACGGCAGATGTCAAAGCCGGATTTTCCCGGCAGAAAAACATCGGCCAGAATCAGGTCGGGATCGACATCGGCCAGCCGGAGCAGGGCCGTCTCCCCTTCGGTGATGCTGACCACCTCGAAGCCCTCTTCCCGCAGAATCCGCTCGCCCATGCGCTGCGCATGCGGGCTGTCGTCGGCCAGCAGGATGCGGCTCATCACTGATTCGAGGAGGATGAGGGTGGCGTGGTGGCGGCGGGCGCCGCGGCGGGAGCGGTTGTGGCCGCCGGCTTCTTAGGCTGTTTCTTCGCCTGCTCCTGCGCCTTCTTCTTCTGCTGCGCCTGGTACTTCTTGGTGAGCCGCTTTCTTTCCTTCTCGCTCATCGTGTGGTTGGAAGGATACTGGGCCAGACGCTCGTTCGGGGTCATGTTCGCGTTCTGCGCGATAGCGGACTGCGGCGTTGCCGCAGTGGCCGCGGTTGGGGGCGACAAGCGCGCATCCGGCTTCTTGTCGAGATCGGAAGAGCCGGAAATGGTCTGCGCGGAAACATCTCCCTGGAATCCCGTGTTCTGCTCCACTACCACCGGGACGCTGACGGGCACCGTGGGGCGCAGGTTGGTCATGGCCGGCGCACCCGACTTCGCCGCGTTGTGCATGTCGGGCCCGCGGCGGAAGGCATCCATGCCGCGCGCCTTCAGGCCCAGTTTTGTTCGATGCTCCAGCTCGTACTTCATGCGCGCGTAGGCGGCGGGGTCGGCCTGAGGAATTGGCATCTCCAGTTCCTTCAGCTTCTTCTTTGCGTCTTCGGTATGGCCGCTCAGCGGGTATTCGCGCACGATGCGCGAATACGCATCGCCGGCCTGCTGGCGGAAGCGGTTTCCCATCCGCGAATACGAGTCGCCCAGCAGCCACAGGGCTTCGTCGGCCTGGCTGTACAACGGGTACTGGTCCACCAGCCGCGCCAGGCGGTTGGCCGCGGCGGGGTTGCTGCCCTTGGTGTGATAGAACGTGCCCACGCGCATTTCGCCTTCGGCCAGCGCTTCCTGAATGTCGCGCAGCCGTTGTTGCGCCTCCGGCACGTACTTGCTGTTGGGATATTGCACCAGCAGCGCCCGGCACTCGTCCTCGGCGCGCAATGCCTGCGCGGCATCGCGGTCCGCCTTGTCCATTTGCTTGTAGTGAACCAGGCAAACGCGATTCTGCGCCTCGGCGGCCTCGGGCATGGTGGGGTAGAACAGCTCGAAGTCCTTGTACTCGGCCTCGGCCTCGGCCATTCCGTGCGTGCCGCCCTCGCGATACCAGGAATCGGCGATGGCCAGCTTGGCTTTGGCCAGGTACTCGCTCTGGTCGTAGGTGTTGATCAGCGTGTTCAGCGTGATCCGGGCCACCTCAAAACGGCCGTGCTCGATGTCGTTGACGGCTTTGTCGAACAGCACCTTGTCCGGCTGGCTGGTGTTCTTGCTGATGGGGTTCTCGTACTTCTTGTGGACCAGGCAGCCCACCGAACCAACGAGGCCCAGACCCAGCGGGACAGCAAGGAGTCGGGCGGCGAACGTTTGATGACGAACCATACTGAACTTTTCCCCGTACAATACCACACGCGCCGCGGCGGCGTTCAGGCGTGCACCGCCCGCGCCCCTTCGGCGGCCTTGCGCATCTCCGACGTGGCCCGCTCCGGATCGCCAGTGTGAAAGATGGACGACCCTGTCACGATCCATTCACAGCCAGCCCGGACCGCGCCGGCGACATTCTCGAGGGTGATGCCCCCATCAATCTCGATGGGAAACCGCAACCCCAGTTCCCTCTTCCGCGCGTCGAGCGCGCGCACCTTGCTGAGCGAATGCTCGATGAACTTCTGCCCGCCAAAACCGGGATTCACGCTCATCACCAGCACGTAGTCGGCCACGTACAGGACATCATCGAGCATGGCCACCGGAGTGGACGGGTTAATGACCACCCCAGCCAGCGCTCCTTCGCCCTGAATCATGCGCAGCGTCCGGTCCAGATGCGGGCACACTTCCTGCTGGACCGAGACCGAATCCGCACCCGCCTGAATAAAAACCGGAGCGTATTTATTCGGGTCGGTGATCATCAGGTGGACGTCCAATTTTGCCTGGGTAAATTTCCGGATAGATTCCACCACCGGCGGCCCGATGGTGAAGTTGGGCACAAAATGCCCGTCCATGACGTCCAGATGGAAACGCCCGGCCCCGCCACGCTCCGCGGCAGCAATCTGTTCGCCCAGCCGCGTAAAATCGGCCGCAAGAATAGAGGGAAGGATCTCAATCATTCGCGGGCAACCCCGATGTTAACACAGCGGCAAAGAACCCGTCCCCCGGCTCGGAGCCGGGAATTCGCCGGTGGATCTCCCAGTTTCCTCCCGTTTCGGCGATGACGTCTTCGTTCTCCTCGCGCTCCAGCGAGCAGGTGGAATACACCAGCACGCCACCGGGCGCGCGGCATGCCAGCGCGTTCCGCAGGATGGCCACCTGGCGCCGGTGAAGGTCGGCCAGATCGGACGGCTGGATGCGCCACTTGATCTCCGGGTTGCGGCCCAGCGTGCCCGTTCCGGAGCAGGGCGCGTCCACCAGCACGCGCTGGAATCCGGCCGGGAACGGCAGGGGTTGGGTGGCATCCACCACCACACGGTGGCAGCGAAGATCGGCCAGGGCACGCAGCCGATGCAGGTGAAGGTCGCAGGCGACGGCCTCGGCCCCCGCCTCTACCGCCTGCGCGGTTTTGTTGCCGGGGGCGGCGCAGACGTCGAGGAACGTCTGGCCGGGCTCGATGCGAAGCAGCGGGACGATGGACTGCGCCCCGATATCCTGTATACGGCCGGTGGAAGCGATGTACGTTTCCGGCGCCATAAGGGCCGCCTCCGCGATGTTCGAAGCTGCGTCGCGGCCGAACTGGCGCTCCCAGCTTTCGAGCATCCAGGCGGGCGCCGACAGCGCGGTGGCGCGATCGGGCCATTCCACTTCCCCGCGCGGCGCCCGCCGCAGCACCGCGTTCACCAGTCCCGCCGCGGAGCGCTTGCCCGCGGCCTTAACCAGCTCCACCGACTCGGTGACCGCGGCGTGCGCCGGCACCCGCTGCAGATGGCGCAACTGGTACAACCCCATGCGCAGGGCCACGCGAACCTCGACATCGAGCTTGCGCGGCGCAAGCTGGTGGATGACGAAATCGAGCTGCGCCTGACGGCGCAGGCTGCCGAGGACCAGCTCCCAGGCAAGCCCGGCATCGCGCGAATCGAGCGGCTGCGTGTGGGCCGTGAGCAGTTCCGAGGCCCAGGCACCGGCTTCCACGCGGGTCAGGATTTGAAACGCGATGCGGCGCGCGATGTTCACTGGGTGGCCCATGCCTTCGGGGTGGTCCCCATGGTTTTCCGGAACATTTGCACGAAGGCGCTCGGCTGCCGATAGCCAACCTCGAACGCGACCTCCTTGACCGAGCGGCCTTCCACCAGCAGCTCGATGCCCTTCATCAGGCGGATCTGCCGCCGCCAGGATTCGAAATCCATTCCCACTTCTTTTCGGAACGCCCGCTCAATGGTTCTGACGCTGGCGCCCGCTCGCGCACATAGAGCATGCAGCGCCGTGCCACGGGCCGGGTCCGCGAGCAATGCCTGGGCGACGGCCAGCGCCCGGCGGTCGCGGGGAAGAGTCACGCCCGTGGGAATGGGGGTCGCGGTGCGCAGTTGCGCCACCAGCAGATCCCGCAACGCGCGATGCATACGGTTACCGTTGCGGAGCTGCCCGGCGCGCACGGCTTCCACAATCAGCTCGCGCAGCAGCGGGGTCACGTGCATCACCGTGCACGCGTCCGGCAAACCCGGGGCGAGCCGGCGCCGCAGGTACAGGGTGCGCATGGCGACGGCCGCGGGCATGCGAATCCGGTGGGCGGTGCGCGCCGGGATCCACAGCGCGAAATGCGGCGGGATCACCCAGAAGCTCTGCCCCACCGAAAGCTCCATCACGCCGCGGGTGGCGTAGATGAGCTGGTCGGAGCCGTGCGCGTGCTCGGGCACCAGGTACCCGGCCGGGTAGTCCCAGGCGAGCGTGGAGATGGAAACGCCTGGTTTCGGGTCGTATTCGGTCAGCAGGGCGCACTGTCGCATCAGAGATATATTATGGCGTATCGCCGTTCGGGCGACAGAGGCACACTGGCTCATGCTCGGTTCCCACAAACTCATCGCGTTCCTCGCGGTAAAGACAGCCGACGCCGCCAGGGCGTTCTATCGTGACAAGCTGGGCCTGCGGCTGGTGAGCGAAGACCAGTTCGCCCTGGTGTTCGATGCCCACGGCACCATGCTGCGGGTGGTTCCCGTCGGCGAGATTCCCGAGGTGCGCTGGACGGTTCTGGGCTGGGAAGTTCCCGATATCGAGGCGGCCGCGGCGGAACTGGAGAAGGGCGGTGTCGCGCTGGAGCACTTTCCCTTTGCGAAGGAGGAAACTGGCATCTGGACCGCGCCCAGCGGCGACAGAGTGGCCTGGTTCAAGGATCCAGACGGCAACACGCTCAGCATCAGCCAGCACGTTGGGCACGCATGAACCGGGTGCACCGCTGGCTCTGCCGCTCCGCGCGCTGGCAGCGGACCGTGGAGACGCAGATCCTGCCCTGGGTTCTCGATGGAGTGGACCTGGGCGCCGAAGTTCTGGAGGTTGGCCCCGGCCCCGGAATCACCACCGAACTGCTGTGCGCGCGCGTTTCGCATCTGACCTGCGTGGAAATCGACGATGGTCTGGCGGCCTCGCTCGCTCGCCGCATGGCCGGCCGGAACGTGACCGTACTCCATGAAGACGCCACGGCCACGTCGCTCGCGGAAGCGGCCTTCGATGGCGCAGTGTCGTTCACTATGCTCCATCACGTCCCCTCCGTGGCGCTGCAGGACCGCCTGCTGGCCGAGGTGTCCCGGGTGCTGCGGCCGGGCGGAATCTTCGCTGGCGTGGACAGCCTGTACAGCCGTGCGTTCGGCCTGCTGCACCTGTTCGACACGATGGTGGTGGTGGACCCGCGGACCTTCCCCGAGCGGCTCGCAGCCGCGGGGTTCGGCGATATCGATGTCGCGGTGAACGAGCACGCTTTCCGGTTCCGCGCTCGACGGCATTTGTAAAGGTTTGTGTCTAATAGGCGCCCGGTCAGTCCAGGACTGAAACGCCTTCTTTCCGGTGAGCGTCCCTACTGCAGCGAATCGACCGGCACGGACCCGATGTGTCTGCGCCTGAGGGGCATCCGAAAGACTGCAGTACATTTCGGGGATGCGTTTCGCACGATTACACGGTAAAGGGAGATCTCGTGAGAATAGCAGGTCGTTGTTTTCTTTTTGCAGCGTTAGTGGCGTTCGGCGCTTCGCTGGCCAGCGCGCAAAGCGCAGTCGATATCGGCATGGGCTTCGGGGCCGCGTGGGACAAATCGAACGGCCAGGGCATCGACAATGCGTCGTCGGCTAACGCCTACGGCGCGTGCACGCCGAACTCCGGAGACACCTATTGCCAAACTACCGGGAGCATGAACGGCTTCTTCCTTGGCTTTGGAGGAGACATCATGCTTTACAAGCATTTCGGCGTGGGCGCGGAATTCAACGTCCAACCATCCCAGCATACCTACGGGCCACTGACCGACCGCCAGTTGTTCTACGATTTTAACGGCGTGTACCAGCCTTACCAGACCAAACGCATGGCGCTGCGGATAGAGGGCGGCATCGGCGGGGCGCGAACCAGCTTTAATATCTCGGAAAGCGGCTGTGTCGGAAACAATGTCGCCTGCAGCACCGAGGTGGAACCCGTTGGCACCGATAGTCATTTTCAGATTCACGCCGGCGTGGGCCTGCAGATCTATCTGGCCCACCACCTGTTCATTCGGCCGCAGTTCGATTTTCACTACGTACCCGGCCTCAACAACGACTTCAGCAGCAACGCGGTGCCCGAGGCCACGGTCTGGGTCGGGTTTACCAGCGGCGGCGATTAAGGCAGGCTATTGGAGCCCGGCCAGTTCGGTGAGGCTGAGTTTACCCGTGTAAACCGCCATGCCGAGGGCGGCGTGGATGTTGAGCCGCTGCAGTTCACGGACCTCGTCGAGCGTAGTGATGCCTCCGGCCGCGGTGATTTCGTGGCCGGTGGCGGCCCGCAGACGGCGGAACCACGCGAGGTCGGTGCCCTGCATCATGCCTTCCTTGTCCACATAGGTGCACAGGAAACCCGAGCAGTACGGCTCGAAGCGCTGCAGCACTTCTTCGGCGGTGAACGCGGTTTTTTCGCGCCAGCCCTTCACCACGATGCAGCCTTCCTTCGAATCGAGCGCGACCACCACTCGTTCGCGGCCCACGGAGCCGCAAATCTCTTCGAGCGCTGGCGTGAAGGCCGCGGTCCCCACGATCACCCGGTAAGCGCCTTGTTCGATCAGTCTGCGCGCCCGTTCGGCCGAGCGCACTCCTCCACCCACGCGGCAGCTGGCCCGCGAAGCCAGCAGCTCAACCAGATCGTCGTTGGCGCCGTTTCCGATGGCCGCATCGAGGTCGATTACCTGGATTTGCGGGAAGGCGGCGAAGCGCTTGAGCATGGCCAGCGGCGCATCGCCCTCCAGCGCTTTCTCGCGGCCCTGGACAAGCTGCACCACCTTACCGCCCATGAGATCGATGCAGGGGAGGATCACGCGGGCCTCACCGGCACGCCGCACCCGGCAAGGTAGCGTTTCAGGTCGCCAACCGTATACGTGCCGTAATGAAAGATAGAGGCGGCCAGTGCCGCATCGGCCAGGCCCTCGGTGAGCACGCGGCTGAAATGATCGAGCTGGCCGGCGCCGCCGGAAGCGATGATGGGAATGTGCGTGGCGCGCGACGCGGCCGAGGTGAGCGCGCAGTCGAAGCCCTGCTGCACGCCGTCGGTATCCATGGAAGTGAGCAGGATCTCGCCCGCGCCCAGCGCTTCGCCGCGCTCGGCCCACTCGATGGCGTCGATGCCTTCGTCGTCGCGTCCGCCGCGCGTGAACACGTTCCAGCCGCCGCGC
>CAYVPZ010000002.1:0-35400 GCA_964453955.1 uncultured Solibacteraceae bacterium
GAAAAGCTTCCTCGACGATTTCGTGAACCATCCCCTGCAGGGCATTGACTCTATCGCTGCGACGTACATCAATTTCAAGCTCGTGGAGATTTTTAGCAGGCAGTAACCGCGAATCGCACCGCGAACTTGACCGGACTGGCGCCGGGCCGAGTTTGGAGGATAGTCTATAATAGTTCGGACAAGAAACCGGGGCCGGTAGGGGACGTCGGGTCCGCGATTGCGCCTGGGGGCTTCGGCACCGGGGTTCGGCGCGAACCGGCTGAAGCAGGCGAGGATTACATGGCTGTACGACGGCAGATTACCGACGGCGAGTCCGCCGACCTCTTTGACGTCCGTGGTTCGTTGCGCAGCATCAGCGAGGCGGTCCGGCATCACAAGCTGCTGGTGCTTCTCACCTGCGCTCTCA
Organism: uncultured Solibacteraceae bacterium; assembly: GCA_964453955.1. Lineage (GTDB taxonomy): Bacteria > Acidobacteriota > Terriglobia > Bryobacterales > Bryobacteraceae > CAWACP01. Next base: position 407 of record CAYVPZ010000002.1, read on the forward strand.
CGCTCGCGCTGGTCACCGTCTACGTTTGCTTATGGCCTCCGATTTACCGTGCAGAGGCCACCCTGATGGCTGAGCGCAATACGGACGCGGCTCGCGACTCGTTTTACGTGGACTGGAGCATATTCCGCAAGGACGACGCCCAGACCGAAATGGAGCTGATCAAGGCCGGCCCGGTGCTGCGGCAGGTGATCGACCGCGAAAAGCTGACCTATGACGATGTCTACCACCCTTTTCTTTCGCATCTGACTTATCTTTGGCAGAAGTCGTTCTTGTACCAGGCGTACCACAGTTTTAAGAATAGTATTTTCCCGGAAAAGAGAGACAAGGACGCGCCGACGCCGGCCGATATCGAAGCGGGCCGGACGTTAGTCGATATGGCCCAGGGGATCTCGCTCGATCCGGTTGGCGAGACCAATATAGGCAAGCTCACGGTGAAGGCGCCTTCTCCGAAGGCGGCGCGGATCGCCAACACCCTAATGGACGTGTACCTGGAAACGCGCGCGCAAAGACACCATAGCGAGGCCATGAATTCCTACCAGGTTCTGGACCGCGAGGCTGCTCGCGCTCAGGCGGAACTGGGGGCCATCGCGGCTCGCCGCCGTGCTTTCGCCGAAGCAAACGGGATCACGTTCGATTTTCAGAAGGAAACCATCGAGGTTGGCAAGTTGACGGAATTGGAGCAGGACATCGCCACGGGCCGGAGAAAGATCGCCACGCTGGAGGCGACCATCCGCGAGCTGGATGCCCAGGTGGCCGCTCAGCCGCCGACCCGCACGAACCTCACGGTGTTCGAGCTGAATGCGCAACGCGAAGCCGCGAAGCAGCGGCGTCTCGAACTCGAAATCGCGCTGGTCCAGAATCGCCAGCGCTTCCGGGAGGATTCACCCGAGATCGCCGACATCAGGACCGAAATGGCGAAACTCGACGACTTAATCGCACATTCCGACGACAAAATCGAAAAGTCGAGAACGGAAGCGGTGAACGAAGTCCGCCAGGACATGGTTTCCCGGCGGGCGGCCATGCAGGCCGAACTCGAAGGCGAGCGCGCCGGGCTGGCGGTAATGGAGCAAACCGCCGCGGCCATGCGTGTCCGTCTGGACCGGCTTCCCGAAATGATGACCACCATGCGCGGCATCGATCAGGAATATGCGCTGGCGCAGCAGAAGTACAACGCGCTGGCGATCAAGGGAGCCGAGGCCGCGGTCTCCGCCACCACAACCGGCGCGGTGATGCCGAGCGTCCGCGTTGTCGAGTACGCCACCCCGCCATCGTCCAAGTACTGGCCTCGGCTCAAAATCCTCTACCCGGCCGGGATGCTTGTGGGACTGCTGCTCGGAGTCGTCATGGCGGTGGCGCTGACCTATGCCAGCGGCCGCGTATACAAGGAGTACGTGGAGCGGCCTGGCGGTTCCGTCCCGCTCTATGGACATATCAGAGTAGGATTGGCGGACCGCCCAATTGCGCTGGCGCCGGGCGCCCGTCAGGCGGCGATTCCGCAGTCGCGATCATCGCCAAACTGAGCTGACATGGATTCAAACGGCAATGGTCGCAAAGGGCGCTGGTGGCATCTCCCCCGGCGGCGCTCGAGCATCGAGGAGTTTCTCGCCCCGTACCGCCGTGTCGCGCTGCAGCTTCATCACGACTTGCCGCGCCCGGATCACTCCCGTTCCGCGCTTGTGGTTACGGCCAGCGCTTCGCCGTTGTCGGCGCGCGTCAGCCTGACTCTGGCCTCCTGCCTGGCCGAGGAATTAGGCCGCCGCGTTCTGGTGATCGACGCGTGTCCCCGGCGGCCCGAACTGAACCTGCTCCTCGGCACCGGGGAGTCTCCGGGATTCGCCGATCTTCTTTGCGAGGCGGAGTGCCGATTCGACGATTTCGTGCTGCCCACAACGCAGGAAAACGTGTTCTTTCTCCCGGCCGGCCGGCATCGTGGCTTCACCATCATGGGCCGGCGGGAGAAATTCGAGGAACTGCTGCGAAAAGCGGAGAGCGAATACGAATTTCTATTAATTGCGGGCGGGCCGGTATTGAACGAAACTCTGCCGCTGGTGCTGACGCCGTCCGTGGGCTTCGTATTGCTCGCCATCGTCGAAAATGAGACGACGGTGGACGAGTTGGAAGAGGCCCAGGAAGCGCTCCATCGCAACCGGCCTCGGAATATCGGCCTGATTCTGACGACGCCCATCGGGCGCGATTTGTGGCCTGTGCGCGACGCCGCGGATGCGCTGGCCGGACCGGAATCCTCCGAAACGCGCTGATCCATGGGTGGCGTCCTCATCTCCGGGCATGCGAAACCGCAGTGGCCTGTCGCCGCTCTGGCCTGTCTGGGCGCGCTCGCGGCCGCCACCCTCGTCATTATCCCGGCGGCCTCGCTCAACGGTAGAGCCATTCTGGCCGGCGTGGCGGGTTTGCTTTGCCTCGCTGGCGCGTACCTGTCGGGGAACGCGCGGCTGTATTGCCTGTGGTGGCTGATGCTTACCATCCCGTTCGACCTGAGCAAGCGCTTCGGTCCCGTCATCGAAAAGATGGGCGGTGAGACCAGCTTTCGCGCCGAATTGAGCGACCCCTTCCTGGCCGTACTGGCCGCCTTCATCGCGTGGGAGATCTGGACCGGCCGGCGCCCCGGACTGCGTGTGCCGAAGGTGGCGTATATCTGGCTCCTGATCATGCTTATGGGAGCCTGGACAGTAGTGTTCGGGCACTATCGCACCACCGCCGCGCACGAGGTGGTCCGGATGGGCAAGGTGCTGCTGCTTTTCCTGGTCGTCGCCAACGAACTGCGGAGTCTGAGAAAGATTCTACATTGCGCCGGCGCCCTGACCTTGTCCCTGATGCTCCAGTCGGTGACCGGGCTCGTTCAGCAGTACACCGGGAAGTTCCTCGGCCTCGCGATTCTTGGCGAGACGCCGGAAATCACGGCGCAGCAACTCTCCGTCGATTCGGTCCAGGGCGAGACGGTGTTCCGCGTCGGCGCTTTCCTTCAGCATCCGAATCTATTCGGGATTTTTCTCGCCGCGCTGCTTCCGCTGGCCATTGGCGGTTTTCTGCTCAGGAGCAGAAAAAGCCACCGGCTGTTTTTCCTTGCGGGGGTCTTCCTCGGCGTGCCCGCGCTCATCGCGACTCTCTCGCGGTCGGGATGGGTCAGCTTCGCGGTCTCGACAGTCGTGCTGCTAGCGCTGCTCGTTTTTCACCAGGGATTGCGCCCGCGGGTAATTGCCCCGGCAGCAGTGGCGCTGGCCGCGGTTGTGATTATCTGCGCGCTTTATGCGGGTCCCATATCGAAGCGCATTTTCGAAAGCAAGTCGGGCGCTCTCATGGCGCGCGCCGAACTGGAAGAGGACGCGCGGACGTTGATTGGCATGAGGCCCTGGCTGGGCTGGGACCTCAATAGCTATGCGTTCAATATATACCGAGTCATGCACATGGGGCCCAGAAGCTCGCACAAGATGTGGGGCAACCTCTACCCGGTGGTGCATAACATCTTTTTGCTCTGGTGGGCGGAGACCGGTGTTGTGGGCCTGCTGTTGCACCTGGCAGTGTGGGCCGGTATCATCCTCGTGGGCATCCGCAATCTCGCCGTCAGGAGCGAAGCGCTGTTTATCGTCAACGCCGCATGCCTCAGCGGCATCGTGGCTTTCATTCCGGACGGCTTTTACAGCTTCTCATTGCGCATGAACGCTATCCTGCGGGTGTTCTGGGTACTGGCGGGAATCGTCATGGCAATTCGCTACCTCGACCTCCAATCCCGGCGCGAGAATCTGCCGGAGCCCGGCGATGAACGGAATGGCGCGACATGAACGGCCCGGCGGCCGGCCATGACGATCCCTCTCCCCATGCGGCGAATGTAGCGCCATCCGTTGATGCCGATTTTCCCAGCGCCACCAGGAGCGCGACTGCCGGCGTAGCCGGCCCGCGGCCCGGGAACCTGGGCTGGAGCGTCTTCAGGAACACCGCCGCGCAGCTTGTAGGACGGAACCTCATAGCTTTATCCCGCCTTTTTCTATCCGGCATTGTGGTCCGCCGTTTCGGGAAGGAAACGTTCGGCGAATACTCCCTGGTTCTGGTTCTTCTTTTTATCGCCGAATGGCTTCTCGATTTCGGCAGCACGGACATGTACGTGCGCGAGATCTGCCGCGAGCCCTGGCGCAGACTCCGCCTGCTGCGCATCATGACCGCTTCGAAGGCCGTGCAGCTTCCCGTGGCTGGAGCGGTATTGTGTATCCTGCTGCTCGCGCTGCGGTATCCGGCGCGCATTGTGGAAGCGGGTCTGGTGGGCGGAATCGGCATGCTGTTTTATGCCGGCGTACTGGCGTACCGGATTGTCTTTCGGGTGGACCTTAAGATCGAATTCGAGGTGTTCGCGGAACTGGTGTCGTTCCTGACCATGATCCCGCTCGTTATTCTGGTCGGACACCGCGGCGGCGGACTAGTCGGGATATTCGGCTGTTACGTAGTTTCCCGGGCCGTATTCTTCGGCGTCTCAATGCTCCTGGGCCATGGGCGCTACCATCTCTCGGTTCGGGACACCGCATGGACCGACATCGGATGGAGCGTGCGGGCATCCGCGGCAATCGGGGCCGTCGGATTTCTCGTGGTTGTCTACGAGACCCTGGACGTGCTTCTGCTATCGCGTCTGGGCGGGCTCCAGGAGGTGGCCTGCTACTCGGGAGCGCAGAGGTTCGTCTGGCCGGTTCTTACCTCTTTATCCGCCGTCGGTGGCACGCTTTATCCGGTTGCCGCAGCGTACTGGCCGAACGCACGGAGCAACTTCGAAAACGCCTTCCAGCGCGCGCTGGACTCGGTGATGATCCTCGCCGGTGCAGCGGTCTGCGTCATGCTGGGAGGCGCGGAGTTCCTTTTGGGCCTGCTGGGGCCCAGTCTGGTTTCCGCGGCCCCGGTTCTGAGAATCCTTGGCGTGGTATGCTTCGCAAAAGCGATCTCCACAACCATGGGACCGGTGCTGTACATCGTGCATCAGGAGAAATCCGCGTTGAAGCTGGTGGGGATTACTCTGGCGGTGAAAGCCGCCGTGATTGCTCTGGTGGCGCCCCGGTATGGCTGCGTGGGCGTGGCCTGCGGGACGCTGTGCGCGGACGCAACCGCGGCCGCCGCCTCGGTGATTCTCGCTCAGCGGTTCACCGCGTACCGGATTGCCTGGAGGGTTCCGCTCACCATCGTTCTCGTCAGCGTTGGCGCCGCTATTGTCCCGCGCCTGCTGATTTCGGCGCGGTTACCGGCTTTGTCCGTTTCCATGGCGCTGTATTGCTGCCTAATTTTCGTGACCGGTGCCGTGCATCCCGCCGAGCTCCGCTCGCTATTGCGGTGGAAGACGTCATGACCACCGGCGCGGCGGCTTCCCGGCCGCGGATCGCTATGGTTTCCGTGGGCATCGATCGGATCCAGCGCGGGTTTGAGCGCTATTACAGCGGCTTGTTCGGCGTCCTTCGAGATCACGTGGACATTACTCTGTTCAAGTGCGGGGGCGCGGCGAATTCCGGCCAGAGAATTCCCCGCCTTTTTCGTCCGGTACAGGCCCTGGCCAGCGCTCTCCCACTGGGCGGGCTCGTGGGCGGCGGAGAATACCGGACGTACAAACGGGACTGCCTCGCTCTGGGGCTCAGTCTGCTGCCGGAACTCCTATACGGCGCCTACGACATCGTGCAGTGCGTCGATCCTCCGCTGGCGGCCGTTCTTGATCGCCTGCAAAGGCGCTTCCACTTCCCGCCCCGGCTTCTCTTTACGGAAGGCAGTCTCATGCCCGCTCCGGCCTATCCTTCCGGCGCTCATATCCATCATGTGGCGCAGGCGGCGTATCGCGAGGCGCTCATTATGGGCGTGCCCGAATCGCGGATGACCCTGGTACCCTGCGGTTATGATGCCGGGCGCTTTGCAGCGAAGCCGGACCGCGGGGAGCTGCGCGCAAGGCACGGAATTCCCGAATCGACTTTCGTCATTCTCGTGGTTAGCGCCGTGAAACGCATTCACAAGCGGGTCCACTACGTCATTGATGAAGTGAGCCGCCTCGATGGGGACGTGCTGCTCTGGATCGACGGTAACCCCGAGGACCCGGCCGTCCTCGAAATCGCGTTCAGGAAACTCGGGCCGCGTTGCCGGATCACTCACGTCCCTTCAGTGGACGTGCCGGAGCTGTACCGTCTTGCCGATGTGTTTGCACACGGCGCACTGGAAGAATCGTTTGGCCTGGCGGTAGTGGAGGCCATGTCCAGTGGCCTTCCGGTGCTGGTGCACGATTCTCCTCATTTTGAATGGCTCACTGAGGACCGGGAATTCCTGGTGGATATGCGGGTAACCGGTAACCTCGCTCTGCGATTACGGCAAACCATGAACCGGCGGGAGGAGTTCCGGCGGCGCGCGCAAGAGCGAGCGCCCCGCGTCCAGCAGAGATTCGACTGGCGTGCCCTGGCGCCCGCCTATGTCGAGATGTACCGGAAGGTGGCTGCCTCGGTCGTCACTGAGGCGGAAGATGGTCGCGAGGTGGCGTATGGGCGATCATGACCATGCGATCGCCGGCTCGCCAACCGGCGTGACCGCGGTGGGCCGGAACGATCGCGGCGAGATTTCCGAGCCATTCGTGTGGGCGCTCCCACGGCTGAGCTGGCGACAGACCCGGGCGCGTATTCGCGCCGACCGGGACCGCCTGAAGTCGCTGCTCTTAGCAAACGCCGGGTTTCCGCAGCCTATACTATTGCACCCGTCATTTGTGTGCGTGTTTTTATACCGCATTTCCAATCATTTTTTCCGCGCCGGCCACTCGTTCCTCGCTCGCCTGTTCTGGCAGTTCAATGCGATGCTGACGGGCGCGGACATCAGCGCGGCGGCGGATCTGGGCGAAGGCCTGGTGATCATGAGTCCGGCGGGCACCGCCATCATGGGGACGGCGGGCCGCAACCTCACCGTGATGCCATGCGCGGGCATGGGAGGGGAGCTGGGGCGGCGCGAGAACGTGGGCGCCGGTCCGGGCCTGCCTCTGCTCGGCGACGAGGTGATTCTCGAACCGCACTCCGGAGCGTTGGGTCCCATCCGCGTAGGCACCGGCGTGCGCGTCACTGGCGGCGTGGCGGTGACACGCGATGTGCCCGATGGCTTCGTGGTGGAGGGCCCCACGCCACGATTCATACCGAGGCGGGACCTGTCGTGAAAGCGGTATCCAGCGAGTGCCTGTCGCGCGAACATCATCGCGCGCACGCGATCCGGGTGGGCCTGGCGGAAGATATGCTCCGGCATTTTACGAAATCCCCGGAGAATCGAGCGCTGAAGATCTGCGTCCGTACGCGCCTGAGCGCTCTGCTGACGCCGGAGTTGATGGCTCTCGCGCTGTACCGGGTGGCCCATTTTCTCTACGTGAACGGGAGGTGGCGGATTGCATTCTGCATTACGTGGCTTAATTTCCTGATTAATAAGGTGAATATTACTCCGCAAAGCTGTATCGGGCCGGGCTGCCGGCTGGCGCATCCCGCTGGCGTGACCTTCCACGGCTCGGCGGGCCGGGGGCTGACCCTGTATTCCCTGGCGGTTTGCTGCCCGGACAGTTCGCTCAACGGGGCCATGGCGAGCGCACCAAAGCTGGGCGATAACGTTGCCCTGGGCGCCCATGCAGTCGTGATCGGGTCTTTTTGCATTGGCGACGGCACGCGGATCGCGCAAGCTGTCCGTCTCGCCAGCGACGCGCCCGCCGGGGTTCTGGTTGTATCCAGCTCCGTAAGGCCGCGCATCCGTGCCCGATCCGAATTGCCCGGGCAGCCGTCTCGGCCATCAGGCCTTGCGATGGAAAGCCGGTAACGCCCATGCATCTCTCCGTCGTGATTCCGACTTTCAACCGTGCGGGCCTGTTGGGGCGCACGATCCCCGCCCTGATGCGACAGGAGACGGGCGACTTTACGTATGAGGTGATCTTTGTCAGCAACGGATCGTCCGACGCTACGGAAACGGTGCTGACCGAGGCGGCCATTGAATACCAGGGAAGGCTTCGATACTTCTCGATTGCGCCAACGGGCGGGCCGTCGGCTCCGCGCAACGTGGGAATCCGGGCCGCCGCCGGCGAGGTCGTGGTCATCCTCGACGATGACGTTCTTCCCGATCCCGCGCTGCTGCGGGCGCACGCGGAGTTTCACCGGGCACACCCGGACAGGCAGTGCGCCACAATCGGAGAGCTTTACGTCCCGGCGGACATGATGGACGACCCGATATCTCTGTTTCACACGTTCCCCTACGACGAGGTTCGCGGCCTGGACGTGCTCAGCTATCTGCATTTCTGGACGTGCAACGTTTCATTCAAGCGCGAGTTCATGCTCGAATGCGGCATGTTCGACGAGTCGTTCCTGTACTACGAGGACATTTTGTGCGGTTATCGGCTCGCCGAAAGCGGCATGAGCCTGCACTTCGCCCCGAAGGCGCGCGGCCAGCATTTGCACCAGCTCAAATCGTCCGGCGTCCCGGCCAAAGCCGTGTTCACGGGACGATGGCTGTTCGCTTTTCTGCAGAAAGTGCCCGATCCAGCCGCAATGGAGCGTTTTGGCGTGCTGTCGCGCGACCTGCCCTTCGGCCTGCTGGCCCGGCGCGTACTGGGGCGCCTGGCTTTTCGCCTCGCCGACAACGCGATTATACTTGGCTCATTGCGGCTGGCTGGCGCGACAGGTAATAAGCGAGGCCGACTTACGGACCTGTATTATGAAATGATCTTCCGGCATCATTTGCTGGCGGGCTATTATCAGGCAAAGCGCGAGGCGCCGCGGCGTCAGACCGGCGCCGGGCTCGCTCAACCCTGGATCGACCGCGGAGAATCCTGAGGGCATTGAGGGCGTTCCTATGATTCGTTCATCAATGGAGAAAATGATCACCGTGCTATCGCCGGACGGAAATCGCGCTTTTTTCGATACGGCGGCGTTTCCCTGGGTCGCGCGCATCGAACAAGGATGGACGCGGATCCGCGCGGAACTCGACGTCCTGCTGGCGGAACGGGATCGCATCCCCAACTTTCAAGACATTTCCAGGGATCAGGCATTGCTGACCGAGGGGACGGAATGGAAGACGTTCTTCTTCTTCGCATACGGGCACGAGGCCGAGCGAAATTGCGCCCGCTGTCCTGAAACGCTTCGCCTGCTGCGCTTCATACCCGGCTTGAAGACCGCGATGTTTTCGATTCTCGCGCCCGGCAAGCACATCCCCGAGCATCGCGGCCCATACAAGGGCGTGCTGCGTTACCACCTCGGTCTGGTGATTCCGCGGCCCGCCGGCGACTGCCGCATCCGCGTGCGCGATGAAGTTCGCGTCTGGGAAGAGGGCAAAAGCCTCATCTTCGACGACAGTCACCTGCACGAAGCGTGGAACGACTCCGGTTCCTACCGTGTCGTGCTGTTCGTGGACTTCGTGAGGCCTCTTCCGTTCCCCTTGTCGGTGCTGAATCGCCTGGTGCTCCGCCGCATCGCCGGCGCCGAGTTCGTCACCTCGGCTATCGATCGCGTACGTCAATATGCTCTCGACGCTCCCGCGGACGGCGCCGGTGAGAAATCGCGGAGCGCTCGCGTCTGAGGACGGCGCGCGCGGCCCATTCGGTCGCGCCATAACTGTGTGCGCATCTTTGCGCATCTGCGCCAGTACTGCCCCAGCCCGGAAGCGCTCAACCGAGTCCTCGAAAGGTCACGCTATTGCTGAGTGAGAACGAGAGATGCGACGGAGTGCGCTGGGAAGCGGTACGTAAATCGAGCGCCGCCATCCGTCAAAGCAGACGAAGTGAGAGTGACTTCCGATGGTCCCCCCTTTGCATAGCGCGGGTTTTGCGGGTCTTCGGCCTGACGTCCCCAGGTCATGCCCGGGATCTGCAACGGCTTTGTGCCGGTGTGCGCATCCACTCCGGTCCCCGTCAGCGTCCAGACGACGCCCTTCGAGGCCGGCGCGAACCCCCTGATCGAAAGGGCGGCATCGACCGGAGCATCGAAATTCTTGTTAATGCCGAGAATGTAAAGCCTGGTTTTGTCCGTGCTGAGGCTCGAAACAATGTCCAGATAGGGTACTCCCGTTACGGCGTCCACGGCGCCGATGTCCAAGCTGTCATATGCGGGGCCCTCGGCGGCAGACTGCACCAGCAGTTCGCCGAAGTGGCGGGTGTACATCTGAAACGCGTAATAACGGGCCGTCGGAGCCCAATCGGGATTCGGAGGGAAGCTGGCGTTTCGCGTGCCGATCCAGCCCATAATCGCCAGATCGTTCAGCACGTGGAAATTCGCGATCTGCGTCCGCGTCGATTCCACCAGAACCTTGAGAACGCTGGCCGCATAAAGCGCTGATCCAAGCGTCACCGTGTGATTCACGTACCTTCCCGAAGGGTCCACCTGGAACAAAGGACCCCACTCGGTGACCGCGATGGCGATATTCGACGCTCGGGACGGCGCGTATCGCCCAATTTGTTCCCCCACCGTCCGCAGGTTTCGGGCGATGAGAACGGGGGCAGCGAGCATGGCCGAGTACACACTCCGGAAGTCGTCTCCATCGCTCGGATTCACCGGCGCGTATGCGTTGTGGACCGCCAGAAAGTCCATCTGATCGCCCGCTCGTTCGAGCACGATGCGATCCCAGTCCGGGTAATTTACGAAGGCGTATCTGCCCCGGTTTTCGCCTCCGATAGCTCCGATTTTGATGCGCGAATCCGCGGCCCTCATTGCCTGGGCGAATTGACGGAAGCGCGCCGCATAGGTGGCTGGATCTACGCTGATCGCTTTCGACGCGGCCGACCCATCGTTGATATAAAGCTCGTTGCCAACTTCCCAGTACGTTACCCGCAGACTCCTGCCATTGACGTAGTGCACCCAGTCGGCTGCTTCCTGGGCAGTGCCGGTACCGGCATTCACCGTGATGAGGAGTTGTCCGCCGATCTCCTGCGCAAATTCCAGGGCTTCGTCGATGCCGAAATTCGGCCGGGACCGATCACTCGAACCCGCCTGATGAAGCACTTCGGGCCGTCGGTCATAGGGGCCGGCGCCGTCTTTCCAGTGGTAGAAATCCGAGAACACGCCGCCCGGATAGCGAATGAGCGTAACCCCGAGATCGCGAGTCAGCCGCACGATTTCCGGATTCGGCTTTCGCTCCTTTTCGAGCCACATCTCATTGCCGTTCCAGATCCACTCGACATTGGCCCCATAGAGGGTGCGCGGAATCTGGCGCAGTATTCTGCCTGCATCCACCTCAACTGAGGCCTTCAGCGGACCGGCTGAAGCGCTGGAGCGCGCGGATGGAGCGGAGGGTTTGGCCACGGTATACGGAACCACCGAAACATCGTCGAACCAGGCGGCCCCCGCATGCCCGGAGACGGAGCAGGCTATGACAAGTTGCACGGATGCGTCGTCGGGAACGACATACGCAGTGTGTTGCCGCGTCCATCCGGATCCACTGCTCGGTTGGAAGACCGCTTCGAGCTGGCCGGGACGGCCATGCACAACGCTCAGCACTGCCAGGACCGCCGTCGCCCCACCGTCGGCGGCCAGATATCCGGAGAATTCGACCTTGCGGCCGCGCAACCGCGACGCGGGGATGATCTGGGCGACGGCAAGCGGGTGACTTCCACCGTTCCGATTGTTCGGTTCGAGTTTCAGGGAAGCATGTCCGGAATGAAATCGGGCCTCATCCCGCAACGCGTTGCCCTCACCACCTGTCTGAGCCATGTCCCGGGTCCAGGCGGCGGCCGGCGATCCCTGCTCTTCAAACCCCGGATTCTGAACGAGTTCGCTGCCCGGACTGGTGTCCGGTTCGCCTTCGTCCAGGTCTTCCGGATGTGTTCTCTGGCAGGCGAGGGCTTGACCGAGAAAAGCAAGAACAGCGATCATGACGAGGAAGCGAATAGTGCCCGAGGTGTTCGCGCGCATCTCATTAAGTTACCAAGCTGAGCTTGCGCGCGCGATAAGAATCGACGTTAATGCAGGAACTCCTGGTCAGCGTGATCATGAATGTCCGTGACGGCGCTCCGTGGCTTCGTGAAGCTGTGGACAGCGTGCTTGCGCAAACCTTCGCCGACTGGGAACTCATTGCCTGGGACGACCGCTCTACCGATGAGAGCGCCAGCATTCTGTCCACGTACGACGATAAGCGTATCCATTACTTTCTTTCCCCGGAAGACACGACGCTGGGGCGCGCCCGCGAGCTCGCCGTCGAGCGCGCCCGGGGAGAGTGGCTGGCCTTTCTCGACCAGGATGATGTCTGGGTACCGGACAAACTGGAGAAACAGTCGGCTCTGGTGCGAACGGACACCGCATGCCGAATCGGGATGGTCTACGGGAGAACCGTCGCCTTCACTTCGAGCGGCGCGCAGCGCGACTTCGATCTCGCGCATGAGTTCGCACTGCTCCCCGAGGGCGACATTTTTATCGAGCTATTCCGCAAGTCCTGCTTTATCGCCATGAGTTCTGTCATGATCAGGCGGCGGGCGTTCCACGAAATTGGAGGGATTCCGAGCGAGTTTCAGCTCATCTCGGATTACCATCTCTTCGTCGGTATCGCGCGGCGCTACGAAGCCCGGGCTGTTCAGGATGTGGTCTGCCACTACCGGCTTCACGCGGACAGTCTGTCCCATCGCCGCCAGCACGCCGTTCACAGCGAGGCGCTTCTGCTGGTAGACCATTGGGCTCCTTTTCTGGATCCGCGGCTTGCGTCGTGGCGCCGCAGGATGCACTCCCACACCATGGCGCTCGAGGAGATGCGCCTTCGCGGGAATCGCATTCAGGGCGTGAGGCGGTTGTTAACACAGGCCTCCGCGGCATACATGCTTTCGCGACCCTTCGCGCAAGCGTTTCGCGCCACGCGGCGGATGCTTGGGACGCCTTACTGGATGAGAGCCGCCAGCGCGCCGCCGCCACCGAAGACTTCTCCGGCGCCAGCAGGCCTGTGCGAAGCGGTGGATTTCCCTCTGCGGCTCTCCGTCATCGTCGTGAACTGGAACGTGAAGCCGCTATTGCGGGAATGCCTTCGCTCCGTATACCGGGAGATGCGGCTGCGGCCGGAACTCTGGGAACTGATTGTGGTGGACAATCACTCCTCGGACGGCAGCGCCGAAATGGTGAGCCGTGAGTTCTCCGAAGCGATTCTGCTGGCCAACAGCGACAACCTGGGTTTCGCCAGAGCGAACAATCAGGCATTTCGGATCTGCCGCGGACGGTACGTTTTGCTTCTGAACCCCGACACGGCGGTGCTCGACCACGGCCTGGATGAAATGATGGCGATCATGGAATCGCGCCGAGAAGTGGCGGCGCTTGGCTGCCGCCTGCTGAACACCGATGGCTCGGTGCAGCGCTGGACGGGCGGGAGCCCTCCGGGACTGTTGAACATCGCGTGTCACTATTTCTTCGCCCATCGGGTCCTTCCCGGTTTCCTGCTTCCTCCGCCGCTGTTCCTCGAAGCCGAGCCGGCGTCCAACGCAGAAGTGGGATGGGTGAGCGGCGCCTGCATGCTTCTGCGACGCGGAGCAATCGGCGAGCGGCTCTTCGACGAGCGGTTCTTCATGTATGGCGAGGACCTCGAACTCTGCCAACGCTTGATTCAGGCCGGCTGGAAAGTGCTCTATACACCCGGCGTGCAAATCCTGCATTGCGGCGGCCGCAGCCTCGAACTGCAGACCGCCGAAGTCCAGATGAGCCGTTTGCGTGGCCTTCGCCAGGCGTTTGCCATGCACCGTCGGAGCGCGGCCTGCCGGACGTTCGATCTGCTGCTCGCGCTGGCCTTCCTGCTCCGGTCAATTGCGTTCTGGCTGGCGGCGCTGGTCCGTCCCGGCAGGGGTTTCGAAGCGCGCGCCGTCGGCAGTCGTCAGCTATTGGCCACCTCCTTTCGGGCCCTGGTCGGAGACTGGGCACGGTTCCGCGAGGGATGATTGAACGCCCGAAGAGACCTGGGAGGGGTATGATACGATGCTCAGGAGTGTCCGGAAAGGGTCTGTCAATGTCGAACGGTGGTGGAAAGAACGAGACATGAAGGTTCTCCATGCTTACACTCACCATCGTGGTGGCGGAGGAGCGGAGAACGCGGTGCAGGCGACGGTTGAAGTGTGCCGTCGCCATGGTCTCAGCGTTGACGTATTCGCGAGGCGCAGCGAGGACATCCCACGGAACCTGCTCGGACGGCTGGAGGCGGGCGTCAGTGCGATCCACGCGCCGGGCTCGGTCCACAGCTTCGCTCGCGCGCTCAAGGCCTTCCAGCCCGACGTCGTGCACATTTACGATCTCTTCCCCCTGATTTCACCGTCCATTGTCCGCCTGTGCTCTCGCGAGGGCATTCCCGTGGTCATGAACTGTCAGCAGTACCGCCTCACCTGCCCGGTAGTCACCCATTTCCGTGAGGGCGCGATTTGTACCCAGTGCTTGGGCGGGCGGGAATACCGGGCTATCCTCAATAATTGCCGGAACAATCTCGCCGAAAGCATCACGGTGGCTCTGTACAATGGCCGCGAATCGAGATCCCACACATTGCGGAAGTATGTCAGCCGTTTTGTCGCGCCTTCTGAATTCACGCGGCAATGGCTGATCGAGCACGCCGGTCTCAACCCGGATCGGGTCACCGCGATTGCGCCGGTGGTGAGCATCCCCGACACGGCCGCCGACCCGGCGAGCGGCGAGTATATCGCATTCGGAGGGCGATTTGTCGCTGAAAAAGGGATCGCCACGGTGCTTGCGGCAGCGCGAGCGGGCGGACTGCCCTTTCGCCTCTCCAGGAACGAGGCGTACCGGGTGGATGTGCCGGTTCCTCCCGACATACGCGTGGAAGTGACCAGAAGTCGCTTGGATCTGGCGGATTTCTACCGGAACGCGCGTGCCCTGGTCTTCCCGAGTATCTGGTTCGAGACATTCGGGCTGGTGGGCGCCGAGGCGATGAGTCACGGGATTCCCGTGATTGCCTCCAGAATTGGGGCATTGACCGAACTCATAGAGGACGGTGTCGACGGTCTCCTGTTCGAGCCCGGAAACTCTGACGACCTCGCCGAGAAAGCCGCCCGACTCTGGAACTCGCCAGAGCTGTGCCGAAGGATGGGTTGCGCCGCCCGCCGGAAGGCGATCTCACTCTGGTCGCCCGAGCGGCATTTTGAACGTCTGTTGAAACTATACGAGGACGTTCGCAACCGTCGCGGCGGTGGCGCGCCCGACTGATTCCGGGTGAGGAAGGGCAACACGCAGTCGATCTAACGTGCGCTGAGTACGATGGACGTTACCGAATGCCGCGGGAAGTTGTAAACGAACTGACTCCCCAGGCCCTGGACGGGAATTGAGGTAAGCGTAACCTCTCCCGGACCGCCGTTGTAAAACTGGGGATTTTGCGGGTCCTGCGCCTGTGTACCCCATACGACGCCGGGGACCTGGATGGGAGTTGTCCCGGTATTGGCGTCAATACCAGTGCCCGCGAGGACCCAGGCAGTGCCGGCCGATGCGGGCTGAAATCCTTGGATCGCAATCGTGGCGTCCACCGGGCTGTCGAAGTCCTTGTTGATCCCGAGTATGTAGAGCGTTTTGCCATCGGAACTCAGGCTCGAAACAACCTCCAAATATGGTACGTCGGAAACCGGAGCCACCAAACCGGCGGCGTCGCTGTTGAAAGTGGGGCTCACGACGCTGGATTGGACAAGAGAGCTGCCAAAGTGTCCCGTAAAGAGCTGAAACGCATAAGATCGCGCCGTTGCGGCCCAATCCGGAGCCGGAGGGAAACTACCGTTCAGCGAGCCGCTCCAGCCCATGATGCTGTAGTCGTTCAGGACGTGGAAGTTGGCGATTTGGGTTTGTGGTGACTCGATAAATGCCTTCATTACACTGGCGGCGTACAATGCCGAGCCGAGAGTCTTGGTATGTTCGACATAACTCCCCGCTGGATTCGTCTCGAAAAGAGGCCCCCACTCGGTGACCGCGATGGCAATGGACTGCGCCCCCGCAGGCGCAAACTGAGTGATGTCGGAAGCCACGGCCTGCAGGTTTCGAGCGATCAAAACCGGTGCGGCAAGCATCGCTCCATAGACGCTGCGCAGGCCCTGTCCGTCCGAGGCGATGACTGGGGCGTAGGCGTTGTGGATCGCGATGAAATCGATCTGGCTTCCCGCGTTTTGAAGAACGATTTGATCCCAGTTGGGATAGCCGACGGTCGCGTAACTGCCCTGATTCTCTCCACCGATAGCCCCAATCTTGATACGCGGGTCGACCGCTCTCATCGCCTGTGCGAATTGCAGAAAGCGCGCCGCATACGTTTTAGGGTCGACGGTGATGGGCGCTGAGTCCGGCGACCCATCCTTAATGTAGAGTTCGTTGCCGACTTCCCAGTAGAGCACCCGCAGGGAGGTCGCGTTCACGTAGCGCACCCAGTCGGCCGCCTCTTGCGCCGTTCCGGTTCCGGCGTTTACGGTAATCAGAAGCTGACCGTTCACCTGGCTCGCGAACTCCAGCGCCTCATCGGTGCCGAAATCCGGACGGGAGTAATCCTGCGAAGCGGGATCGTGCAAGGTGAGCGGGCGCGCGGAATCCGGTCCTACTCCGTCCTTCCAGTGGTAATAATCCGAGTAAACGCCACCCGGATAGCGGATCAGAGAAACACCGAGGTTCTGCGTGAGACTCACCAGCGCCCGATCCGGTTGGTTCTGCTGGTTGAGCCAAAGCCCGTTTCCGTCCCAAACCCATTGCACATTCGCGCCGTAAAGAGTGCCGGGGATGTTCCGAATGATCGTCCCGGCATTCACCACGACGGAGGCCTGCAGGGCGGAGCCGGGGGCCGGAGTTTGCCCGGGCAGCATCGCGCAAGCCGTCACCAGAGCGGCCGCCAGCCTTCGCGCCTTTTTCATGGAAGTCTGCGTCTTCATACATCCCATGTATCGACAGAAGCCTTGCGCCTGTGAATACCTCCCACCCCAATGATTTATAGTATGTCGGCGCGGGGTGTGCCAGCAGAATCCCGTTCTGCCGCCCCCGCTTAGTTCGCGCCCTTGCCGAGTACTACCGTTGGGATGGTCCGCAGGATGATCCTGAGATCGAGGCCGAGAGACCAACTGTCGAGATACTGCAGATCCATTTTCATCCAGGTCTCGAAGTCGACAGTATCGCGGCCCTGAACCGCCCACAGGCAGGTGAGCCCCGGACGCGCTCGCAGGCGCCGGCGCTGCCACGATTCATACACCGCAACTTCGCTGGGGATCGCCGGCCGGGGACCCACCAGAGACATGTCGCCTTTGAGCACGTTGAAGAGCTGCGGTAACTCGTCAATGGAGAACCTCCGCAGGAACCCCCCGATCGGCGTAAGACGGGGATCGTTGGGGATCTTTGTGGCCGTGGTCCGCCGGCTCATGTGGATCACCTCCGCCTTCCGTCGCTCGGCATCCGCCACCATGGAGCGAAACTTGAAACAGACAAACTGCCGGCCATTTAATCCGCAGCGATCTTGGCGGAAAATAACCGGACCGGGCGAAGTGAGGCGGATCGCCGCCGCCGTCAACAGCATCAGGGGCGCGGCGAGCAGTAGTCCCACGGCGGCCAGTACGATATCAATCGCACGCTTGGCCAGCAGTTTGATCTCGTCATCCGGAGCGGCGGCGAAGGTCAGCAGCGGCGTCGGACCAAACCGTTCCAGACGCATCTGGCTGTTCGCGTGGGGGAAGAAATCAAGGGTCACGCGCGTTCGCACTCCTTCTTCGTCGCAGACCAGAAAGACGTCGCGCAGACGGCCGATCTCCCCGGCTCCCACGGCAAATATGATCTCATCGATGACGTGCTGCCGCAGCATCGAGCGCAACTCGCCGGGCCGGTACACCGGGTAGGATTGGGAAAGCTGCACCAATGGCCGTTCGCCGTCGTCTTCCACCGCCAGGAAGCCCCGCAGACGAATGCCCTGCGCGCGTTCCAGCGATTCCGCGATCCGCAGGGCGCACTCGCCGAGCCCCGCCACCAGCACGTAGCGAGTGGCGCCAAACCTTAAGCGCGCGAAGGAAACAAAGCGGACGGCCTGCAACCGGAAAATGAGCAGAAGAATCCAGGCATCGAGTGCGAAAAGAAGAAGGAACATCCGGCTTAAGTCAAGCCGCAGCACGTACTGAAAAACGACCAGCGAGAGCGTGCCCGAGCCGGCCTGCAGGAAAGTGTCGCGCAGAATCGTCCACGGGTCGCTGGCGTGGAGTCTGCCATGGACGTCAAGCCAATAGCCGGCGGCCACGAAAACCAGTACGCAAAACGCCATTAAGAGCGCTTTTTCGCCAGCCCGGAAATAGAACTCGTTGGGGAGGACGTGTAGCAATGCGCGGGTCCGGTAGGCCGCCTCGAACGCCAGCGCCGTGAGGACCACGTCCGCCAGGCTGAAGAGGAAACGCACCTTGCGATGCTGATTACCGAATAGCACCAGACCTTACCTCCAACCAGTTGGCATCGGCAGGGGCTCTCAGAAAGCGGCGGCCGCGCAACGGTCTATCGGAGCGCATTCCCGAACCTGCGATTCGATCTTGACCCGTGTCACCAGCTTCGAAAGGCCTCTGATGTGCGTTGTCCAGACCGCAATCGAGCTTTCCAGTTCCTTCCTGCTCTCATCGCTGAGCCGGAACTGAAAGGGCAGCGCCTCATCGTAACGGTACTCGTTTGGCGAGGTCAGTTGTTCGTGGGCGAGCCACGCCGGAAAATCGTAGTTGAGCACAGCCGAGGCCCGCGCGAGGATCTCGCTCTGATCGCGGCCCGAGGCGTGGCGCAGCTGGATATACGTGTGAAAATCGTCCCAGAAGAGATCGAAATCTGGCGTCACTTGTGAAACGCCACGTTCTTCCAACAATTGCCGGGTGGCTGCCATCGCGGCCGAGCAGACCGCGTCCCAGATGTGGAAGGAGGCGATGGCGCGGTAGCGATACATGAGGTTGTCGCCGACTTCTCCATTCTGCAATCTCTCGAAATTCCGTTGGTCCGAATAAAACTCGACGCACGCCTCGCCGGTCGGGAACAGTTCGCCGACGGTTTCCGCGACAAAACTGTCCAGGAACCCGCGGATCGTCTCATCTCCGTGCTCCATGGCAGGTAGCATGCGCGACCACCACTCCGAATTAGCGATTCCGTGGGCGCTCGCAAAACGCACTACCGGCTCGAACCAGCCGTCGTTCCAGAAAACGCTGCTCACCAGATGCCACTTGCGCGCGGTGAGGTAATCGGCGAACGGGAGAGTATCGGTGGCCACCACGATCTCTTCCACGTCGAACACCTTTTCGCCCCCGTACACGCCAAAATTCCGGGGCAGCACGCGGAAGCGCGTTTCGAACCTGAATTCTTCCCGTGATGCCAAAGTCTCCATTTCGGCGCCCTTCAACATCATGGCCTGAAAGTTGTGCATCTGATGAATATTACTGTCGAGGAGCGTCTTCAATCCGCGCAGGTGGCTGGCCAGAGTCTCCCCGGGAAGTCCCAGGATCAGGTCGGAATTCGAACGAAGGCCGCGTCCGCGCATGTGCACCTCGAGAGCCTTGTACGCGTCCAGCTTGATGGTTTGCCGTTTCACTTTACGAAGCACGTCTTCATCGAGCGACTGCACAGCCTGATAGAGGACAAGCGCACCGCTCACCTGCTCCACCGACTTGATGATGCGCTCGGGGCGGTTCTTTCCCGTGGTGGCGTCGATAAACGTGGGCCAGCCGTACTGCTTCTGCATCTCCCCCACGCACGCCGAGATCTCGATATCGCGCTCGAACATGCCGTAATTGGAGTCGGCGATGCGCAGGGTTCCCATGCGTGGCGAGAACTCGTGAATCCGTTTCGCGATGTAGCGGATTTCCTCCTTCATTCGTTCCACGGGAAAGTTGTGAACTTTGGTATAAAAACTGGTTCCCTGGCAGCAAAAGGTACACGTAAACGGACAACCGCGGTTGGTTTCGATCATGGGCGCGAGCCGGCCATCGAAAAACTCGTCCTGAATACCCGTCAGCCAGGGGGATGGAATCTCGTCCACCTCCTTGTGGCGCGGAGGCGTGAGGTTGACCACGGCCTGCCCTTCCGGGTTCCGGTATGCCGCCGATGGCAAGCCTTTTGCGCCTAGACGCGAAATGGAAAGGCCGGCATCGGCGAACATCCGCACGATGGTATGCGCGAGAAAATCCCCCTCGCCCAGCGCATACACGTCCACCGCCGGATGACTCGCCAGATAAGAGGCCTGCCGCGCCGGTTCCACGGAAATGTTCGGTCCTCCCATCACCGTGAGAATGTTCGGATCGATCGATTTCGCCAGCCGGAAGAAACAATGGCTCAAAGCTTCGTTCCAGCTATAGTTGCTGAGCATGAGCACGTCCGGCGGATCGTCGCGGAGCACTTCGAGCAAACGCGACGGATAGACGAATAACTTCGAATCGATGTCGCCGGATGGATCGTCGCGGTCCATGACGGCTTTCATGTACGCCACGCCGAGAGGCATACAATCGTTGGCAAGTACTCCCGAATAGTCGTAGCGAAGATCCCCGAGATAGACACGGAGTGGCATATGCGCCTCTAAGCCGGTGCTGCTGCGGCCAGGGTTTCTGACGGGCTCTCCGATGAGAGAAAGGCCCGATACCAGTCGATGGTCCGCTGCAACCCTTCGTCCATGCCATACCGCGGCGACCAGCCAAGACGGCCGGCCGCTTTGGAGGCGTCCAGATACTGCTCACGGATCTCCAGGCTCGCGATGTTCTGAATAACCGGCCGGAGATCCGGGCGTCCCATCATCGTCAGGATTTTTCTCACGAGCTCGATCATGGTGAGACGTAATTCAAGACCGAAGTTGAAGGCCTCGCCGCTGAGCGAAGGGTCCTCCGCCAGCCGCTCCGCCAGACGAAGATATGCGTCCACGGCGTCCTCGACGTAGAGGAAGTCCCGCACGGAATTGCCGTCGCTGCGCATCAGGAATCTTTCTCCGCGCAACGCCGACTGGATCACGCCCGGAATCAGGCGGTCAAAGTTCAGGTCGCCGCCGCCGAAAAGGTTGCCGCAACGCACAATGGCGGCAGGCACCGCGAAGGTGGCGGCGTACATCGTCGCGATGAGATCGGCGCAGCTCTTGGAAACTTCGTAGGGGTATTTGCCACGCAGCGGAGAATCCTCGCGGTAAGGCAATTGCGCGGAGTCGCCGTACGCTTTGTCGGACGACGCCACCAGCACCTGGCGCACGCCGGACCGACGGCAGGCTTCCAACACCGTCCATGTCCCCTGAACGTTGGCTTCCAGTGTGCCGACGGGGTCCACTCTGGCCACTCCCACCTGGGTCTGCGCGCCCAGATGAAACACCGTTTCCACCGAGTATTCGGCCAGACACCGCCGGATGAGCCTCTCGTCCGTGAGAGACCCTTTCACCGAGACGACGCGGTCCAGCCAGCCTTCGCTCACGAGCAGGCTTCGCGGAACACTGTCGCGCACCAGCGCGACGACGTTGGCGCCCCGGCGCAGAAGAGCGGGGACGAGCCAGCCACCAAGAAGCCCGGTGGCGCCGGTGACGAACACGGAGCGTCCTGCCCAGAACCCCATCATTGGCCGCCTTGTCCCGCTGCGAGGGCAATCTCGGAGCACCATGGAGCGGCACCATTCACGCAGAGACTTTCCATCTCCTGCTGGTCTTTGCTGGTGTCCATTGATTTCCAGAAGCCGGTATGCTTGTGCACGCCCAGCATGCCGCGCGCAGCCAGCGCCGGCAAAACATCCCGTTCCAAATTGTGCCCCGCCCATGAGCCGAGCGCCTCGCGCTCGAAAACAAAGAACCCGGCATTGATCCAGCGATCGCGAATGATCGGCTTTTCCTCGAAACGCTGGACCAGACCGTCGCCATTGAATACCACAAGGCCATATTGCGAGCGCAGGGGCACGCTCGTGAGCGTGGCCAGCCCACCGGAGCGCTCATGGCTCTCCAGCAGCTTGCGCAGACCCAAATTGCCCAGTCCGTCGCCGTAGGTGGCGAAAAAGCGCTTCCCGACGAACGGCTCGCACAGCGCAATCCTGTCGCCGGTATCGGAATCCTCGCCCGTGTCCACAATTCTGACGGACCAGTCGTTAAACCGTCCGGCGAAATAGTCGAGCAGCATTTCCTTCCGATACCCCGCCGCCAGCACGAATTCCGTGAACCCCTGGGACGCGTAGATGCGCATCAGGTGCACCAGAATTGGCGCGCCATTGATAGGCATCATAACTTTGGGGAAGTATTCAGTGAACGGATATGACCGGGTCCCCTTCCCTCCACAGAGAATCACAACTTTGGGACGTTCCATCCCGACTCTCCTCCAGCCAAAGATTGAAAACATCCGGTTCGTTCGGGAGCAGCCGTCCGGTTCGCCAGACCCGCGCATCCCCGAGCGCCAGTCAAACCCCGATACCAGTCGTCCCAGGCCCACGGCGCCAAACCAATCAGGAAACTTCGGAAACGCCCGTCGGGGGGATTGTCCCGCCATTCAACCGCAGCAGTTGAGGCGAGTTTAATGCAGTCTAACCCATGAGTCGTTTCGAGGGCAAGGAATTTGACCCAGGGTTCAGACGTGGCGAAGGCGAATAGTCCCAAATCCGGGGTACGGTATGCCCTCTAACAATTGGCGGAGCTTTACGGCGCCGGCGGAAAAATTATCGCTTCCACGTCTCCAGTGGCTCCCCCAAGTCGGGAACATCTGGACAGTGCGCAAGGCGCGGCTTAGAATGTCCTGAGAATGCGTGTAAAACGGCTACCGAACGCCGCTGCTTCCGATTGGCTGCTACGCTTGTTGACCGGGCGAACGCGGCGCGCACGCGCATGGACGCCTATTCGGCCGGCAGCAATCGCCCCCGGCTTTCTGTCGCGCGGATGGACCGGCGATGTGAGCGCCGGATGATATCCACCGGGGCCGACGTCCGGCCGGTGATCGAGATCAGACCGTTCGGGCAAGGTATGCCGCCCCGGATTGCGGACGTTTGCGATTTGCACGAAAGGCTGCTTCCTTCCAGCCCGATCGTCAAACTGGGCCGGCCTTTCATGGAGCGCTGCTACTACGCCGTGCTTCCGGTGGAAGGCGAAGTCTTCGGGGCGGTGGCCTACGTGGACGCCGTTCCAGCGGGGTTCGTTGCCGCAGCGGCGGATTCGGACGGATTCATGCGCCGCACCGCGAAGGCGCACCTCCTCGGTATCGCCTGGTTGATCGGATGGTCCGTGCTCGCCGCCCCGTCGCGAGTGGTGGGACTGATGGAAGCCCTCAAGCTGATGAGATCGCGTCCGTCGCCGAAACGGCAATCGGCACGCGGTGAAATCCTCTCCATCGGCGTGCTGCCCCCGTATCGCGGCGAAGCCTTCCGCGTGCGCTCCGGCGTCCACATCGCCCGGCAATTGCTGGACGGAGCATTGCTTCGCTTGCAGGCACGCGGCTGTTCGCGTGTTTGCACCATTGTGGATGAAGATAATAGGCGCTCCCGCAGACTGTTCGGGTCCGCGGGCTTCAGAGCGTGCGATCTTCCGCCCGGAGGGTGGGCCGTTCCGAGCGTGGAAATGGAGATTGATCTGGCCGTCAGGCCGCAACCCGGCGCCTTAGGCCACGGCGAACTGCGCGCCGATCTGAAGCTCAGCGTTGCCAACGGCTCGGGCGCTTTGCCGGTCACTGTCGTGATTCCCTGCTGTAACGAGGAGCCCGCCATTCCCTTTCTTGCCGCCAATCTCGGAATCCTGCGCTCCCTTGGCGGCAGGGATCACGAGTTTCATTACCTTTTTGTCGACGACGGCAGTACCGATGGTACCTGGAACGCTCTCCATCGCGAGTTCGGCGAGTGGCCCGGCTGCGATTTTGTCCGGCATGAGACCAATCGCGGAGTAGCCGGAGCCATTCAGACCGGCATCGAACGCGCCCTGACGGACGTTGTTTGTTCCATCGATTGTGACTGTTCCTACGATCCGCGCCTGCTGCTGAACATGATGCCACTGCTTCGCGACGACGTCGACATGGTGACCGCTTCGCCGTACCATCCGGCAGGCAGAGTGGCCGGGCTTCCCGCCTGGCGAGTACTACTGTCGCGGACCGCCTCGGTACTGCACCGCCTTGCAACGGGCGGGAGGTTGTATACTTACACGAGTTGTTTCCGCGTTTATCGGCGCACCCGAGCCGGAGGGATAAAGCTTGCGGATTGGGGATTTCTGGGTGTCGCCGAGTGGGCCGATCAAATGGTCCTGAGCGGTGGCCGGATTGTGGAGTATCCGGCTGTCCTCGAAGTCAGACGGGTGGGCGTTTCAAAAATGAAGGTTACGCGAACGGTGGCCGGCCACGTCATTTTGCTCACTCGCGTGCTGGCACGGCGACTGGCCCGCGGCAATCGTCGCGACATGTCAGACTCGCTCAGCTCTGGAGGAAAGCGGAATTGAGTACTGCCCGACAGCAGCGGCCGGTCAGCCTGCCCTCGGATCAGGACGAATCGGGAAGAACCCTGGGCAGCGAAGAAATCGAGCTGGTTACCGAGGCGATTCGCAGCGGAACGCTCACCAGTACGCGGGGACGGTTTGTAAAGCTGCTCGAGCGGGAATTCGCCGCTATGTCGGAGAGCCGGCACGCCCTTGCGTGCAGCTCCGGGACGGCGGCCATCCACGCCGCTGTGGCTGCGGTCGATCCCGAACCGGGTGAAGAGATTATCACATCCCCGATCACCGACATGGGTGCTTTGACGCCCATTCTCTATCAGGGCGCGGTCCCCGTATTCGCGGATGTCGACCCGGTTACCGGCAACATCACCCGTAAGGCCATCGAGGACCGGCTGAGCGAGCGCACGCGAGCGGTGATCGTGACTCATCTGTTCGGCCAGCCATGCGATATCGAGGACATCACGCGGGTCGCCTCGGCGCGCGGCGTGAAAGTGATCGAAGATTGCGCGCAGGCCATGGGCGCTCGTCATCGCGGCCGACCGGTCGGCCGCTTCGGCGATATCGCCTGTTACAGCCTGCAACAGGGAAAGCACATGACGGCCGGAGAAGGAGGCCTCGTCGCCACCGAAGACGACGCGCTGGCCCGCCGAATGTACCTGTTTATCAACAAAGCGTGGGGCTATGGCGATCCCTCTCCCGACCATTACTTTCTCGCGCTGAACAGCCGCATGAGCGAGTTGCAGGGAGCGGTGGCGCTGGCGCAGTTGCGCAAGCTTCCGCAGTCGGTCGCCAATCGCGTGAATGCCGCGCGCCATCTCACCGCGCGGCTGCGGGGCGCCCCCGGTATCCTGACGCCGGAAGTGGAACCCCACGATGTACACGCTTTCTGGCGCTACGCCGTGCGCGTGGATGGCAACGTTATCCTTGGAGGATCGGTTGCAATGGGCCGGTTGCTCGCGGACTCGGGCATCGCTTCGGCGCCGCGCTATATCCAGAAGCCGGCGTTCCAGTGCGCCATCTTTCGCGAGCAGCGCACGTTTGGCGCAAGCCGCTTCCCGTTCACTCTGGCCAGACCGGAGACGGTCGATTACAGCCCGTCGCACTACCCCGGCGTTTTCCAGGCTCTCGACAGTCTCCTGGTTCTGCCATGGAACGAGCGCTATGACGAATCGCACGTCGAGTACCTGGCGGGCGCCATCCTGCACGCGGCCGCGCGGCTTGCCGGGGGTCCCCAATGAGAGCGCCACTTAGACTCGGCCTGGTGGGCGCCGGGGGCATGGGCCAGGCTTACACGCAGGTTCTGCAGGACAACAAGGTTCTGCGCGTGGCCGGGGTGGCGGATATCCGGCCGGAAGCGGCACGGGCCATGGCCGAGGCAAACGGCTGCGCCGCCTGGACTTCATGCGCGGGTCTCGCCGAGGAGGGCGGCATCGACGCCGCCATCGTGTGCACCCCGCCTTCGACGCACCTTGAAATATGCGGGCTATTCCTCAGCCGGGGCATCTCCGTACTCTGTGAAAAACCGCTGGCGATCAACGTGGCCAGCGCCCGGCGGGCATTTGCCGTTGCGCGCGAGTACGGCAGCGTTCTCGCCATGGCCTCCAAGTTCCGGTATGTGGAGGATGTCGTCAAGGCCAGAAGCATTCTCACGTCCGGAATGCTGGGCGAGGTTTGTTCGGTGCGCAACGTTTTCTGCGCGCCGGTCGATATGTCGAATCGCTGGAACTCAAATCCGGAAATCAGCGGCGGTGGCGTGTTGATCGATAACGGCACGCATTCCGTGGATCTGGTGCGTTATCTGGTGGGCCCTATACGCAAGGTGCTCGCCACCGAAGGCAAGCGGCTCCACGGCCTGGCTGTGGAGGAATCCGTTCATCTGGTAACCCGCGCGGACTGCGGAGTGCTGGCCTGCGTCGATTTATCCTGGAACACACCGGACCCGGGCGGCGACTACCTGCAAATCGCCTGCTCGTCCGGCTGCCTGAACATCGGCTGGAAAGGCTCGGCATACCGCAGGACACCGGGGACCGACTGGATACCGTTCGGCCAGGGCTATAACAAGTTCAACGCCATGCGGCGTCTGGTGGAGAACTTCGGCGCCACCCTCAAGGGCGAGGAGCCGCTGCGCATTTCCGAGCAGGACGCCCTCGAATCGGTATCGGTGATCTCGGTGGCTTATCGCTCCCTCCGTTCAGGCGAATGGCAGACCGTGCCTCCCCTGATGGACGCGATGGCAACCTCCGCATGAGCCTCATCCACCCCACCGCGATCATTGAGGAGGATGTCAGAATCGGGCGCGGAACCGCCATCTGGGACAACGTGCATATCCGCTGCGGAGCCTCACTCGGAGAAGAGTGCATCGTCGGCGAAAAAACTTACATCGCGAGTGGCGTACAGGTGGGCAATCGAGTCAAGATCAATGCGCTGGTGTATATCTGCGCCGGGGTAACCATCGAGGATGGGGTCATGATAAGCGCGGGAACGTTGTTCACCAACGACCGGTTTCCGCGCGCGGCCAGCACCGACTTGAAACGGCTCCGGCCGTCGGAACCGGACGAGAACACGCTGCCCACGGTGGTGCGGTCGGGGGCCACTATTGGCGCGGGCTGCACCATCGCGTGTGGAATCGAGATCGGCCGCTTTGCCATGGTGGGCATGGGCTCCGTTGTCACCAAAGCGATCCCCGAATTTCATCTGGTGCTGGGTCACCCGGCCCGGCCGGCCGGATTCGTCTGCCGCTGCGGACATGTCCTGCTGCGATTTGAAGACGCCCGATTGCAGGAAGACGGCCATTCCGTGTGTTCCTCCTGCGGCCTCGCCTATGCGCTTTCCGCAGGAGCGGTAACCGAATTAAGCGCCCCGGCATGACTGGCCCGCGCGAGCATTGGGCAATCGTCGGCGGTGGCATGATGGGCATGGCTCTGGCCTACCGGCTGGCCGGCCGTGGACCGCGCATTTCGTTGTTCGAGGCCGCGCCACAATGGGGCGGGCTGGCGTCCTGCTGGAGCCTCAATGGCGTCACCTGGGATCGCTTCTACCATGTCGTCCTCGCGTCCGATTCCTCGCTCCGGCGTTTGCTCGACGATATCGGAATCGCCGGCGAACTGCGCTGGACCACGACAAAGACCGGCTTTTACGATGGCCGCCGTCTCCTTCCCATGTCCAGCTCCATCGACTACCTGCGTTTCCCCCTGGTAGGGCCCGTCGACAAACTGCGTCTGGCCGCGACCATTCTGCAGGCTTCGCGCAGAACCAACTGGGAAGCGCTCGAACGGATACCCGTCGAGACGTATCTGCGCCGCTGGTCGGGCGCAAAGGTGTTCGATTCGATCTGGCTGCCGCTGCTTCGCGCCAAGCTCGGCGAGGATTACCGCCGCATCTCCGCCGCATTCATCTGGGCGGTGATCCGCCGCCTCTACGCCGCGCGGCGCTCCGGTCTCAAGCGGGAGCAGTTCGGCTATGTGCAGGGAGGTTATGGACGAGTTGTGTCGCGCCTAATCGAGGCGCTCGCGGAGCGCGGAGTCGAATTGAACCTGGGGCACGCGGCGCACGAGGTCTGCGGAGAGACCGCCAGTGGTCTGCGGTTGGCATTCACAAACGGCCGGCGGGAGACTTTCGACCGTATTATCATCACGCTGCCATCTACTGCCGTCGCCGCTCTGTGCCCCGATCTGAGCCCGAACGAGCGGGACGCTTTCGCGGGTATCGAGTATCAGGGCATCGTCTGCGCTTCCGTTTTGCTGCGGCGTCCCTTGACTGAATACTATCTCACCTACATCGTCGATTCTTCGGCGAGCTTGACGGCAGTGGTGGAAATGTCCAATCTTGTGGACTCGAAACAGCTCGGCGGGCACTCGCTGGTTTACCTGCCGTGCTATGTTTCGCGCGGCCACCCGCTGTTCGAGGCCTCGGACGAAGAGGTGGAGGCCAGGTTCCTCGCCGCGCTTGACCGCATTCACCCGGGAAGCAGACGCGATGTGGTCTGCGCACGCGTGGCGCGCGCGAAGCAGGTTTTCGCGCTTCCGGTGTTGAACTATTCCCGCCTCCTGCCCCCCATGCGGACATCCGTAGCGGGTCTGCACGTGGTGAATTCTTCGTATATCGTGAATGGAACGCTCAACGTGAACGAGACCGTGACGCTCGCCGATTCATATGCCGGAACCTGCTAAGCCGCTGGCCGCGATTTCGCTGGATCTCGATAATCGCTGGTCCTACATGAAGACGCATGGCGATGCGGGATGGGAGACGTTTCCTTCTTATCTGGATATTGCCGTACCGCGCATTCTGGCGATTCTGGACGACATCGGTCTGAAGATCACGTTCTTCATCGTGGGACAGGATGCCGCGCTCGAGAAAAACCGCGCGGCTCTCGGCGCTATTGCCGCCGCCGGCCACGAGATTGGCAACCACTCGTTCCATCACGAGCAATGGATGCACCGGTACTCGCCCGCGGAGACGGAGCGCGAAATCGCCGTGGCCGAGGAAGCGATAGAAGGGGCGACCGGCTGCCGTCCCGTTGGATTTCGCGGACCCGGGTACAGCCTCTCCACCAGCACGCTATCGACCCTGTCGCGACGAGGATATCGTTACGACGCTTCGACCTTTCCGACGTTTTTCGGCCCGCTCGCGCGAGCGTATTACTTTCTCGGCACGGCGCTTTCACCGGAGGAACGCGGGAAACGCGCGGAGCTTTTTGGCGGTTTTGCCGACGGGTTCCGGCCGCTTCGGCCATACTATTGGCGCCTGGGCAAGCGGACGATTCTCGAGATCCCGGTGACCACGATACCCGGCCTCCGCATGCCGTTTCATTTGAGCTACATCGTGTATTTGAGTGTGTTCTCTCCGCCCGCCGCGCTTTTCTACCTGCGCACGGCCCTGGCGCTATGCCGCTTGACGTCCACGTCCCCATCGTTCCTGTTGCACCCACTCGATTTCATGGGCAACGACGATGGCATCGGAATTTCGTTCTTCCCCGGAATGGGGATCCCGCACGAGCGCAAGTGCGCGCTGGCGAGCCGCGCGATTCGGTTGGTGTGCGATTCTTATAAAGCGGTGGGGCTGCTCCGGTTTACCGAAAGTATTGCGTCCGCTGGCGCGGTGCCCGTGCGCGAACCCGATTTTCGAGATGCGGACAGTTTCCGGACAACGCGGGGAATCTGAAGCGCGAGACGCGCCCGCCTCCTTACGGAAATGGCGCGCCCTGCTGACTCTTGCCGGCTTTAGTGTTGTCTACGCCGCGGGCGTCCTCGGGCGCGCCCACGTGACCCTGCTGTGGTTTGATGAGCTGGCCACCGTACACCTCGCTCGTCTGTCCAGCTTTTCGGAGATTTGGCGGGCGCTGGCATCCGGCGCGGATGCGAACCCTCCCGCTTACTATGCCGTCATGAGCATGGCGCGCGCGATTTTTGGCGAAGGACAAATCGCCTCCAGGCTTCCGTCCATTCTTGCGTTCTGGGTGATGGCAGTCTGCGCATTTCGGTTCGCCGGCCGGCGTTGCTCGGCTCGTTATGGGTTGATCGCGCTGTTATTTCCCTTTGCAACGCCAGTGTTTGAGCACGCTTTCGAAGCGCGCCCGTATGCGTTTGTGGGAGCGTGTTGTGGTGCGGCCATGGTTTGCTGGCAACTCGCCGCGGATGGCCGCCGCCGGGCCCCGGCGCTGTCGGGTCTGGCCATAAGCCTGGCGCTGGCCGTCTCGTTTCACTACTATGCCGCGTTTCTGCTTTTTCCACTGGCCGCCGGGGAAGTGGCGCGCTGGTGGCGTAACCGGCGGCTGGATTTCGCCGTCCTCGCAGCCTTGGTCCTGGGCGCCGCGCCGTTGCTCGCCTGGGCGCCGCTGGTGCTGTCGGCCCGGCGTCTGCTGCCAGGTTGCGGAGAATGGGGCTCACCAGCAGGGAGTTTGTTTCTGCCGGTGGTTCACGGCTATGCGGACCTGCTCCAGACTGCCGCTTTGCCTGGAGTTGCACTGCTTTGCCTGATGGCGTGGGCCGCCGTTTCCGCTCGCGAGCGGGGTGCGGAACAGGCCGGGGCTCCCTATCGGCTCCCGCCCGCCCACGAGTGGGTGGCGCTGGGCGCGCTGTCGCTGTTGCCGGTGGCGATCTATGCGCCGACTCTGGTTCTCGGGTTTCCGAACACGCAGTTGGCGCGCTATGCTATCGCCGCGGTATTCGGCCTGGGCGTTTTGTCCGCCTGGCTAATCCGCTGGGCCACGGTTCTCCCCCGCGCATTCGGCGCCGCGGCGGTGGCCGTGCTTGCCATCACTTTTCTTGTCGTGCAGGC
Organism: uncultured Solibacteraceae bacterium; assembly: GCA_964453955.1. Classification (GTDB taxonomy): domain Bacteria; phylum Acidobacteriota; class Terriglobia; order Bryobacterales; family Bryobacteraceae; genus CAWACP01. The sequence goes on from CAYVPZ010000002.1 coordinate 30,992, forward strand.
CGGGGGGATTGCGAAGCTGTTAATCGCCCGGCGGCCCCCGGATTCGGTGGCGCTGCTTGGCTCCCTGCCCGCGGAATATGCCGGCCTGCCGGTTGTGCTGGCCGACTCCTACACTTCCATCCAGACCGTGTATTATGCGCCAAAAGGACTTGCCGCGAGACTCCTGTTCCTGGATGCCGGCGCACAGGCCGCCTCTTCCGTTCCCGACGCCACCCGGTGTCTGGAGACCCTCGGGCCGTGGTCGTCCGTGAGCATGCGAAGTTACCGGATCTGGGCGCCAGCCCACCCGCGTTTCCTGTTGTGCGGACTCTCTCACGGTGCCGTCTCCAGGATGTCGGAAACTCTCCGCGAGGACGGACGCCACCTCACTCCACTGGCTCGCACGGGCGACACCGAGGTATTTCTCGTCTCGCCCGGGGAACCAGCGGAATGAAAAAGATCCTGATGGTCTTCGGGACCCGCCCGGAGGCCGTTAAACTCTGCCCGCTGATCTGCTATCTGCGGCAATTCCCCGAACGGTACGCCGTGCGGGTCTGCGTGACGGCCCAGCACAGGAAGATGCTGGACGACGTGCTCCGCGCGTTCCGCATTGAGCCGGATTACGATCTCGATGTCATGCTCCCGGAACAAACGCTGTTCCAGTCCACTTCGCGGATACTCGCCGGGCTGGAAACTGTTTTCGTCGCCGAACAGCCCGATCTGGCGATTGTGCAGGGCGACACCACCACCACCCTGTGTGGGGCCCTCGCGGCTTTCATAGCCGAACGCCCCTCGCGCACGTGGAGGCGGGACTGCGAACCGGCGATTTGTGCCAGCCCTATCCGGAGGAGCTGAATCGGGTGCTGGTGTCGCGCATGGCCGCTCTGCACTTCGCCGCGACCGAAGGAGCGGCTCGGAATCTCACTCGCGAAGGCGTCCCCGCGACGCGGATTACGGTAACTGGAAACACCGGCATCGACGCCGTCCTTCACGTTCGCGACGGACTGGAGCGCGGCCAGTATGCCGACGCCCTCGTCGATTTACCAGCGCCAGGCCGCAGGCTTCTGGTTGTTACCGCCCACCGGCGCGAGAGCCTCGGAGAGGGTCTGGCAGCCATCTGCGCGGCGCTGGCCCGGATCGCGGACCGAAACGACATCGACATCGTCTATCCCGTCCATCCAAACCCCGCCGTTCGCGAGCCTGTGGAGCGCGCCCTCCGCTTTCATCCGAACATCCACCTCACGCCGCCGCTCGATTACGTCCCGTTCGTCGACCTCATGCGGCGAGCCTGGCTCCTGATGACAGACTCGGGCGGTGTCCAGGAAGAGGGGCCGTCACTGGGAAAACCCGTCCTCGTCCTGCGGGAAAAGACGGAGCGGCCCGAGGCAGTGGAAGCGGGTGCCGCGAAGCTGGTGGGCGCCGATCGGGAGCGCATCGTGGCGGAAACGCTGCGCCTACTCGACTCCGAACAGGAGTATAGGAGAATGTGCGCCCGGGGAAGCCCATACGGCGACGGCCACGCTTGTCAGCGCATCGAGGCAACGCTGAGTCGGTTCTTCGGTTGATCGAAGCGGTGTGCCGGGTCTCAACTTATGCGCTGTCTCGTTTTGCGGGGCAGGTCACCGTACCGGGTACCCAGGTGAATCCGGGCTGTACCATTTGGGGGGTTGCGCAGGATGCACTGCAGGGATACTCTCCTCCAAGCGGTGAGCCCTATGCCCGCCGTACCGCGTGGAGGAGTATCAAATGAGACTGACATCGTCTCTAGACAGATCCGCATTCAAGCTGCTTTGCTTCTGCGCGGCCTCATGCGCTTTGTTCGCCACGCCATCCGATTGCCCAGGCACCCCGCTGGATAACACGGGCGGTGTCCTGGCCTCCCCGGTGGCCAACTTCGGAACATCAATCGCCACCTGTGGGTCCGTGGGCGTCGACTCTGGAACGATCCAGATCGGCGTTCCCTCCGACGTGACCGAATCCAACCTGGAGAACTTTCTGGGCCTGTCCCCCGGAACGCTCAGCGGTATTCCAGATGGCTCCGCGATTTTGTTCGAGGACTTCAATCCTGGCCTTTCGGGCGGCACGCTGAATTTCACTTATCAAACGGAAGGTGACGAGAACATCGGCTATCTCTTCGCCACTCTAAACGGCCAGTTCGGCGGGACCGGGACGCTCACGGGTGGAGACGAGGAATCGGGCTCGATTCCCGTAGCCGGTTTTAGCGGTACCGAATCCCTGGGTTTTGGCATCACGGACAGCAGCGAAGAGTACGAGGAAGACCCCAGCCTCAACATATCGGGCCTCACGTTCACTCCGAACGCGGCCGTTCCCGAGCCGGCTTCGTGGACTCTGCTCGGGCTCGGACTCGCTGGCCTTAGCCTGGCGGGAAGAGCGCGAAAACGGGCGCGGTCCTGAACGGGAGCTCAGTTCGTCGAGCGTATCCAAAGCGCGGTTCACCTCAGCCGAGGTGGCGGCGCCCGGAAGCATACCGGCCTGCAACAGGAAACCGAGTTGCGGATTGTCGCGGTGGCGTTCCAAATCTCGATCTCCGCGCCCGCCGGCGCCCGTAACATAAACGCCGCTGTATGCCCTCGCAGCCGTGTTGATCCTGCTCACAGGATGGCCTGTACCGACGGCCCAAGGCCGAATCGTCATCTCCCCTTCGGAGGCGGCTGGCGACCTCGCTTTGAACCGCACACCGATTCGGTGACTCACTTGCCGCAACGGCAAGCGGTCCGTTTCTTTGAAAGGCCCGAAACAGGGGCCTTTGAGCGAATCTCGGAGGGGATTGTGGTCGAAACTGTAGATGGAGGATTCCACCGCGCGGCCCATTTCCGGTGCTGTTTGGCCAGCTGATGAATGCTGTTCTGGTCGATTCCGACGCTATGCTGTATGCAGGTGCGCGCTATCGGGGGCCGACCAGCTAAATATAATTGAATCATAGACTTGCAGCAGCCCCAAGGGCAATGTAGTCGAAATGTAGTCGAATAGGTAGCTGGTCGTTTCCTCAAGGTTCAACAATCCGGACCTCGGAAAGAGCGGCCAGGCTGCCTCGGAAGAAGCGACCTCCTGTCTTTTAGGCAGGTGACCTGTCTGTAAATCATTGAAAACAATCATGCGATCCACTGTGCCCAAGGCAGTTTTCAGCACACCCCGAAACGCCTTGTTTTCAAATACTTAAATTTCAAGCAGATACGGGCATCCTGTTGAAGCCTGTTGAACCCTGTTGAACCTGGATGCACCGGGCAGCTACATTTCTATCTACATCAGATAGAATGGTGATCGTGAGCCTCATGGTCGCGGCACCACGCAGAAGGGAAGTTAATGGCTGCCAGCACAGAAGCAAACCAGTACGCTCATAATCTGCTCGATCAGCTGGGGCCGGGCCAGTTGGAGGCCGTTGTTAATCTCCTCGAAGTTATGACCGATCCGGTGGCGCGGTCTCTCGCCGATGCGCCCCTGGAAGACGAGCCAATCTCCGCTGATGAAGCATCAGCACTGGATGCGGCGCACGCTTCAATCCAACGTGGCGAGGGAATCCCGCACGAGGACATCACGCGCGAGTTCGGCTTGCGCTAATGGCGGACAGAAGAACCGTCGTGTGGTCGCCCGAGGCGCGGGCGGAGTTGCGCGCGATTGATCGCGAGATTGCCGTGCGCATTCTTCGCGCCATCGATCACTATCTGGCCACGGGCGCGGGAGACGTCATCCGGCTGCAGCCGCCACGCTGCGAGTTCCGTCTCCGCGCCGGAGATTACCGTGTGATCTTCCTCCGCATCAGTGTACGCAGCATCGAGGTGCTCCATGTGCGCCACCGAAGGGATGCTTATCGATAGCGGTGCGAGGGCCCGCCGGACGAGACAATGGCTGTGACTGCATGTCCCCGCCGCTTGCTTATCTCTGCGCTTTCATTCGGACGCGCCACGATCTTGGCCTTGAGATTCTCGCGCTGCGCCAGCAGGTCGCCGTGCTCAAGCGCAAACGCCCGCGACCGCGACTCAATAACCTGGACAGCCTGTTCTGGATTCCACTGCGCCGATGTTGGTCGCGATGGAGCGATACGCTTATCCTGGTCAGGCCCGAGACAGTGGTCGGCTGGCATCGCGCAGGATTCCGGCTCTTCTGGCGGCTGCGCTCGCGTGGAGGCGGGCGGAAGATCGACGCCGAGGTTTTCGAGATCGTCCGGCGTATGGCGCGCGAGAATCCGACGTGGGGCGCTCCGCGAATCCACGGTGAACTGCTGATGCTGGGCTTTGAGGTCTCCGAACGCACGGTGTCGCGTTATCTGGCTCGCCGTGAACGCCGGCCCGGCAACGCCGCGAACAACTGGCTCACTTTTCTCAACAATCACCGCGAGGCCATCGCCGCGATGGATTTCTTCACCGTGCCGACGATCACGTTCCGCCTGCTGTACTGCTTCTTCGCGATCG
>CAYVPZ010000003.1:0-27398 GCA_964453955.1 uncultured Solibacteraceae bacterium
GATCTCCATGCCGCTGGGAATCGCCGTGTTCTACACGGCCTGCCGGCTGCTGCGCGTCAGCGAGCTGGAGCTGGCCGCGCGGGCCATGCCATGGTCAATCCAGCGATTCTATTTCAAGAAGATAACGCCGAATTGATAATCCGTTACTTCGCCTTCTTCGGTGACCAGGAAGTTGGACGTGATGTACCCGGAAGCGCCCTCGAACTGGCCTTCGCCGCCTTCCACTTTCCAGGTCACCGCGCCAGCCGAGTACCTGCCGTCGACGCTGGGCCCCATGTGACCCTGGCCCAGCGTGCTGAAGCGCAGCGAGTGATCGTCCTCGCCGAAGCTGATGGTGCCGGTTTCGGTGAACGCGTGCTGGCCGGCCAGGCGCACCTCGGACTCGAACCACGCCAGTCCGCCCTCGGCCGGATGAAATGTGCCCTCGACGCCGTCCGCTCCAATCACCGAATGGATTGAGCAACTGGTGGCGCTGGTGGTGGTCTTCATCACGCCTTCGCCACCCGGCACCGCGCCGCCCTTGAACTGCATGCTGTAGATGACGTGCTTCATCACGAGCATGATATCGCGATGCGCGGCGGGCCGCGCGTAACTTTCTCCCTCCTGCTTCGTAATGGACTGGCAGAGGACATCATGGTGAAAACTCTTCTGGTCATTCTGCTTTCCGTCGCGCCGCTGGCGCTGGCTCAGGAAAAGAAACTCAACTGCGACGACCGTGAGCGGTCGTACTGCGAGATGCGTGAGACCACCATTCCGGCCGCCGGCGCCATTACCGTGGACGGCGGCGCCAATGGCGGCATCGCGGTGAAGGGATGGGACCGGAACGAGGTTCTGTTGCGCAGCCAGATCCACGTGTGGGAGCACGACCCGGCTGAGGCGAGGAACATTGCCGCCCAGATCCGCGTCGAGATTGCCAATGGCCGCATTCACACCGAAGGCCCGGTCTCCAACTGGCATCGCGATGGCGGCTGGGGCGTCAGCTTCGAGGTCTTTGTGCCGCGGCACACCGACCTGACCCTGCGGACCACCAATGGGGGCATCGAACTCGAAGACGTGCGCGGCCGCATGGATTTCGACACGACCAATGGCGGCGTGACGCTAAAGCGAGTGGCCGGCAACGTGGAAGGGAGCACCACCAACGGCGGTGTGCACATCGAACTGAGCGGCGACCACTGGGACGGCGAGAAATGCGACGTCCACACCACCAACGGTGGGGTGAAGATTCTGGTGCCGGCCAACTACTCCGCCCATCTGGAGGCCGAAACGACGCACGGCGGCGTGGATATCGGTTTTCCGGTGACCGTGCACGGCCGGCTTGGCAATCACTTCGAGACCGATCTGGGCTCCGGCGGAAAACTGATCCGCGTCACCACCACCAACGGCGGCGTGGCGCTGCAGCGTCTGCCCGCGGCGTAGTTCAGGCCGCCTGGCAGTAGTTAAAGCGCCTTTTCAATTTGGAATTCCGCCAGATCCTTTTGCAATCCCAGCGAGTCTCGGTGAACGTCGTGAACGTGGCATGGCGCCTCACCGGGCGTAAGAACCGAGGCCTTTCACGTCACCCCGGCCAACAACGAGACGATGGCTTCCTGCACCTCCGAAACCTCAATCTGTTTCATGCAAACGTTATCTTTGCACGACTTCATAAGCGGTGTTCCGTAGCAAGGGGAACAGGGCACCTGGTGGCGTATGACATGGAGGGTCCCGCGCCCAGTCAGTGGTCTGGTTTGCTGGAAGATGCCGGGGCCGAACAGCGCAACAAGGGGCGTGCCCAGCGCAGCGGCCATATGTGCAGGCCCGGAGTCTACCGAGACCAAGGCGTCAAGGCGGTCAATTAGCGCAGCGAGTTCCAGGACCGAGAGACTCCCGGCCAGATTCACGCAAGGAACAGCGGCATGCTGAGCTATGAAGCCGGTAAGAGGCCGGTCATTGAGCGAGCCAGTCAGAACCACCCGAGCGCCAAGAGTCTCAGTCAGCCATCGGGCAATCGCGGCAAAGCGTTTTGGCGGCCAACTCCTGAGACGCGTCTGTTCGGGAGGCTGCGTCCTGCCACCCCAGCCCGCATGAAGGCCGACCAATAGATCGCCGCTTCCGATGCCGGCCCGTTCCAGTTGTGCCTGTAAAGCTGCCTTGGTCGCCGGCGGGTAGTGCAGCTCCATCTCAAGCCCTGCCGGCTGCACCCCCAGAGCCCCTCCCGCATGCAGGTGATTCTCGATAGAGTGCTTGTTGGGATCGAACACGACTTTTTCGATCGGCCGGCCAGGAACAGTGCCGTAAGCCACCAGGTGTGCGGGATTGACGCGGCATGCCAGATCCACAAAACTACGATGGCTTTCGAGAACAACCGCCCAATCAAGATCGAACGTCCTCAAAGAGCGAATGATGCGCGCCTTCTCAGGGCTCAGTCGAGCGGGCACATGCCGGTAAGACAAGCCGATCACTCGATCCAGATGGGGATTATGCGCCAGAACGTCGCGTGCGCCATTTGCACAGATGAAAGTCACATGGGCGTTGGCGAAGGTGCCGCGGATGGCGCGCACCAGAGGCGTTGCCATCAGGGTATCCCCAATGGCGCCGGCCCGGACAAGCAGGATACGGGGGCCCGAGGGAATCGGCGGCTGGCCGCGTAGCCCCGCGCCGTCAATTTCGGGATTGCCGTCCCACAGGAAAGCTCTGAGACGTTGGAGCACTCAGGCTCCGATCTTAGCGCACAATTCCGCTACCATAAGGTGCATGGCTCGGTTGTTGGTTGAAGCCTGAACCCTCTTCTCTCTTCACGGCCAGATAGAATTCGCAGTTTATACAGTTCGCGACCTTCTGGGCGAACGTTCCCTGGACTTTTCCGCCGCAGAGCGTTCCCGCAATGGCCCAGCAAACGCGCCCCGCGTTCTTCCCGTTGTTGATGGCAACCAGCGATGACGTTGCAGCCGGGCACGCGCCGAGCTCAGCCGCCTTTGCACCGCCCGGTTGCCGGCCGCAGCGCTTGACCTCCCAACAGTTCGCTTTTGCACCCATACGGATCACCCCTCAGCACCCTCATCGGCCATGGTCCGGAGATCATGAGTGAACGCGCCGCTCCGCGGCCCCCGCCGGGTGTAGACTCTGGGCATGCCGCCGGGCCAGACGGCCGGCAGCCTTGTTCTCGCCGTCCCCAGGATGGTGTCCACAAACAGGCTGCGGCGAGCGTTCCCTGGTTGAGAGCGAAACAACCTGATGACTGATCGGCAACGGGAATACGAGCGGCTGGTCGCGCCCATCGAGGACCGCATGATGCGGGCGGTGTGGCGCGTCAGCAGAGATCCCCATGATGCGGAAGACGCTTTCCAGGAAGCCCTGCTAACGGTTTGGAAGCGTTGGGACCAGATTGTGTTGCATCCGAATCCGCATGCCCTGATTCTGCACATGTGTATCAACTCCGCGCACGACGTGCTGCGACGCCGAGTGCGCACGGGGAAGTGGCTGCAAGAGCGAGCCATCCCCGAGCACATCCCGGACGCAGCAGCGTCCGCTATTGAGGAGATCTCCAACGCGGAGCAGCACGCCGCGGTGATTCGAGCAATCGGACTCCTGTCAAAGAACCAGGGCAGGGCCATCCTGATGCACGCGGTGGAGGAGATCCCCTACCGGGATATCGCCGCGGCCATGAGCTGCCGTGAGGCGACCGTGCGCAAGCACGTGGCGCGCGCCCGCGCCAGGCTGCATACGCTGCTCTCGCATCTGATCCCAGCAGTCCGCAAGGAGGAAACCAGCAATGCCTGACAGAGACACGATCGATGACGTCAATGAGTTGATTCGAAGGAGCGCTCAGGTGGAAGTTCCGGAAGAGGTGGAGGATCGCCTGCGCCGCAGGCTGGTGGAGTTTCGGACCAGAGTGGAACAGCGGCCGCCCGCCCGCTTTTTCATCCCCGCGCCAGCCTGGCGTGTGCTGGCGACGGCCGCGGCTCTGGTGGCAGTGGCCGTGGGTCTCCTTCTGATCCCCAGGGAATCCCAGGCGAGCCAGATATTCGCCTCCGCGGCGGCGCAGCTCCGCGGTTCTTCCTCGCTCGAGTACACGATTGTTCTGAACGCGGAGCCTTACGTCGCCGTCGATTTCAGCTATCTGGCCCCCGGATACCGGCGGCTCAACTGCTCGTGGGGTATCGAAGTGAGGACGGATGGCGCCACCGGTAAGCAGATCGTCCTGATGCACGCCGCCAGAACATACCTGATTGAAAGTGGCAAACACGTGGAAAGCCTGGAAAACACGCAGGACTTCGCGGCACAACTGAGGTCTCTGCCTCAGACCGCGGACGAAGTGCTCGGCGGGCGGTGGACCGGCACGAAGAAACTGATTGGATACCGCCTTCGCAAGGCGCCGCCCAACGGCTCCATCCCCGGGCTCAAACAACTCGATATTTGGATTGATGCCGCAACGCGCGAGGCCGACCATGTCGACATCACCGTGCAGGAGGATGGCAAGCCTGCCCACCAGATGCACCTTCAGAACATCCGCGTCGGCGCGGAGGTGGACCGCTCGCTGTTCGATCTGACGCCTCCGGCCGGGTACACGGCAATCCCCATACCGAACGGCGAGCCGCGTACCAGCGAGCCTGCTCCCAATACCCCGGTCTTACAGGCAGTGATTGGACAGGGCGCGGTGTTGACGGCGGTGGTGCTGCCCATGCAGGGCCCTTACACGCAGACTCGATCCGCTCTTGAGGCGGTGGATTCTTACCTGAAGACCCTCGGGGTGGTTCCCTCCGGTGCTCCGTTCGGACGCTACGAGTCTGAACAGCATTGGGATGCCGGGTATCCCGTGCTGCCGGGAACGCGCGTGAAAGCCCCGTATCAACTCGTGTCCGTGCCCGCGGCGTTGACCGCGTCCGCCATCGTGAACGGCCCCTGGAGCACCGATTCCAACCCGCGCTGGGCAGCTTTCCTGTCGTCGGTTGTGGGGCAGGGCTATGTGCCGGCAGGGCCGCCGATGGAGATCTGGTCCGGCAATGATGGCCAGCCGGAGACCCAGATGACCGAAATGCGCATTCCCGTGAAGAGAGGGAACTGATTCTGTCGAACGCGCGGCGCGCGCCCCGATGTGACGCGCGCCGCCTGCGGTTTCGCCGTTGGTTCGCGGCGCCCCTCCTGATCGGCCTTCGCGCTCCCCCACCTAACCGCTGCGCATCGGCATAGTCTAAAGAGCAGCCGGATGGAATGGAGCGACAGCGCCGCGGCCGACGAGGCGCGTAAGGGCGATCAGCATGCCTTTCGTGTCCTCGTGGAGCGCCACAGCCCCTCCATCTTCCGTCTCGCCTTTCGCATGACTGGCAATGAACAGGACGCCGAGGACATGGTGCAGGAGACCTTCCTGCGGGCCTGGAAGCAGATGCATCGCTTCGACGGCCGCGCGTCGTTCGGCACATGGATCTATCGCATCGCGGCCAACTGCTCGCTCGATCTGATTCGCGCCCGCAAGGTCCACGGCGAACAGCAGCCAGTACCCGGAGACAACGAACAGCCCGGTACCTTCGATCGCATCGCCGCGCGCGACCCTTCGCCGGAGCGGCTCACGCAAAGCGGCCAGGTCGCCCGGCTGTTGGGAGGGGCCCTCGCACAGCTCAGCGAGATGGAGCGGACGGCGTTCCTGCTGCGCCACTACGAAGGCTGCGGCGCCGAAGAGATTGCCCACGCGCTGGGCGTGCAGAACAACGCTGCGAAGCAGACCGTTTTTCGCGCCGTACAGAAGCTCCGCCGCGTGCTGGAACCGGTCTGGGGGACGCCGGAGATCAGACCATGAAACACCTCAGCGAAGAAGAAATCACCCTGGCTTATTACGACGAACTGGAACCCGCCGAGCGCGCGCATCTGGACGAATGCCCGGAATGCCGCGCCGCTTTCGAGAAACTGGAGCGGCTTCTTGACGCTCTGCGGAATGTTCCGGTTCCCGAGCGCGGCCCCGCGTACGGTGCGGAAGTCTGGGCCCGCCTGCTCCCGCAATTGCCCGCCGCAAAGCCTCGCCGCTCGTGGCTGCGCTGGTGGACCGTGGCGCCCGCGCTGGCCACCATGGCCGCGGCCGCGTTCATTGCCGGAATGCTCGTGGAGCAGCGCCGCGTGCCCACTGGAATCCCGGCGAAAGCGCGCGAGCGCGTGCTGCTCATCGCCATGGGCGATCATCTGGACCGCTCCCAGATTGTTCTCGCCGAGCTGGTGAACGCCGCCCCCGGGAGCATGGACATGGGCGACGAACGGGACCGCGCCCGCGATCTGGTGGCGGAGAACCGGCTGCTCCGCCAGACCGCCACGCGCGCGGGCGACCTCTCCGACGCCGCTTTGCTCGATGAACTCGAACGCACCCTGCTCGATATTGCCAACGGCCCCGCCAGCCTTTCGCCCGCCGATCTCGAAATGCTGCAACAGCGCATCGCGAGTGAGGGGCTTCTGTTCAAGGTGCGCATTATCGGCACGAACGTTCGCCAGAAGGGACAACAACTATGATTCGCTTCCACGCCATCCTCATCCTTGTTTCAGCCGCCGCGCTGATGGCGCAAAACCCGTCCGGGCCGTACAGCCTGGGCTTTCAGGCGCAGCAGGGTTCTCACGAAGACTCCGACTACCGGGAGGGCCGCCGCGCGCTGGACGCCGGCGAATGGGACAAAGCCATCGCGGCGTTCGACGCCTCGGCTTCTCACAAGGGCGCGGCAGCCGCCGGAGCGCTCTATTGGAAGGCCTACGCGCAGAACCGCGCCGGGCGCCGCGCGGACGCGGTGGCCACCATCAAGGTGCTGCGCGCCGAGTACCCGTCCAGCCGCTGGATCAATGACGCGCAGGCGCTGGAGGCGGAGATGGGCGCGGGGGTCAGCCCCGGCGGCGAGTCCGATGAGGACATCAAAATCATTGCCCTGAACGGCCTGATGGCAACCGACCCGCGGCAGGCCTTTCCGCTTCTCGAAAAGGTGTTGAAGAGTAACAATCCGCCCAATGTAAAGGAGAAGGCCCTTTTCGTCCTGACCCAGAGCCCGCTGCCGGAGGCTCGCAAACTCCTCAGCGAGATCGCGCGCGGCTCGTCGAATCCGGACCTGCAGGCCAAAGCGATCCGCTATATGGGCATGATGGGCAGCGACGACTCGCGCCGGGAACTGATGTCCATTTATGAATCGACTCCCGACCGGGAAATCAAACACGACATTCTGAACAGCTTCATGATCTCCGGCTCGCGCGGTTTCCTGCTGACGGTGGCGAAGAGCGAGAAAGATCCCGGGTTGCGCGGCGATGCCATTCGCCAACTCGCCATGACCGGCGGCCAGGAGGAACTCTGGCAGCTCTATCAGTCCACCGGCTCCATGGAGGACAAGGAGGAAATCCTGAAATCCATGTTTATGAGCGGCAATTCCGCCCGGCTGGTGGAAATCGCGCAGAGCAACGCCGACCCGCGCCTGCGCATCGCCGCAATCCGGTCTCTGGGGCTCATGGGGGGGAACGGCCGTGGCGACACTCTGGTGGCTATCTACAAGTCCGACCAGAACCGGGAAATACGAGAGACCGTGCTGAAATCGCTCTTTATTCAGGGGAACGCGAAGGCCCTGATCGACCTGGCCCGCGCCGAGAAAGACCCGGAGATGAAGAAGGAGATCGTTCGCAACCTGTCTCTGATCAACTCCAAAGAAACCACCGACTACATGATGGAGATCCTCAAATGAGAACCTTCGCGGTTTTGCTCGCCGCCGCGTCCTGTGCGCTGGCGCAGAACTGGCAGCCCAACGTCACCAATGCGCTTTTCAAGACCCGGCCGTTCTCCGGCGACCTTGCCGCGCAGCTCCGCTCCACCGCGCCAACGTGGCTCGGTTATGCCGTGAAGGCGGTGCCCGGGGACCACGGCAATCAATGCCATTGCCGCCTCGAAGGGGGCTGGGAGAACGACGGCGGCAAAGGCCCGGTGCAGCTCGAAGCGCCCGCCGCAGTGGCTGTTCTGTTCCGCGTGGCCGGCGATGCCGTGCAGAAGGTGCAGGCTCATCCGCTCTCCTGCCAGCTCGATGGGGGCGGGTTGCCGTTCGTGTGGCTGACCGGCGTGCCCGCCGGCGCCAGCATCGCGTATCTGGAGAAGCTGGTGCGCCCCGACGATAACCTGGAAGGCGCGGTTCTGGCCATTTCGCTGCACGACGATCCGCTGGCCGATACCGTCCTCGAACGGCTTACCCGTCCATCGCAACCGGAGAAAGTGCGCGAGAGGGCTATTTTCTGGCTTGGCGCCAGCCGGGGCGCGCGGGGCGTCCAGATCCTCGCGAATCTGCGGGCTAACGATCCCGGCGAGCAGATCCGCGACAAGGCCGTTTTCGCGCTCTTCATCAACAAACAGCCTGAGGCGTTCCCGCTTCTGATGCAGGCGGCGAAGACCGACCCCTCCGGCCACGTGCGCGGCCAGGCGCTGTTCTGGCTTGCTCAGCGGGCCGGACTGCGCGCCTCGGCGGCCATAGTGGACGCCATCCGCGACGACCCGGATACGGAGGTAAAGAAGCGAGCCGTCTTTGCGCTCTCGCAATTGCCGAAGGACGAGGGGGTTCCGAAACTGATCGACGTGGCGCGCACCCAGAAAAACCCCGCGGTTCGCAAACAGGCCTTCTTCTGGCTTGGCCAGTCCGGGGACCTCCGCGCGCTTCAGTTCATTCAGCAGGTGCTGGAGAAGCAGGATTGACATCGAAGTGGATATGTGGCATCATCTATACAGATGCGCACCACACTGAACATCGACGTCGAATCCATGGCGATGGCGCGGGAACTGGCCGATCAGCATCACATCTCGCTTAGTGATGCCGCCAGCTTCCTGATTAAGCGCGGCCTGGCGGCATCCCTGCCGCACCGGGAGAGAAACGGCTTCGCCCTGTTCAACGTGGACGCGGGGCTGCCACCCTTCGGGCCGGTAGACATCGAGCGGGCGGTTCAGCGGGAAGACGAGGATCTGAGCAGGTTCTTCGACGGGCGCACCGATGGTGCATCTGCTTGATGTCAACGTCCTGCTGGCGCTGGCCTGGCCCAACCATGTCCACCACCAGCCGGCGCACGCCTGGTTTGAAGCCAATCAGCAGAGCGGCTGGGCCACCTGCCCGATGACCCAAGCCGGGTTTGTGCGCCTGTCCTGTCAGCCCGCGGTGACCAGGCTGCTGGTGCCGGTTGGCGAGGCCGTTCAGATCCTGGCCGCAAGCACGAAAAGCCCGCATCATCAGTTCTGGGAACAGGATACGCCGGTGAGCTCGCTCCTGCCCGAAATGCTCGCGCGAATCATGGGGCCCCGGCAACTGACCGATGCCGTGCTGCTGGACCTGGCCATCCGCCGGCAAGCGTCTCTCGCCACCTTCGACCGGCACATGAGCGTTCTGCTGCCACCGGGATCGCCCCGGGCCGCCCATCTGACATTCATTCCGGTTTGAACTCGCGTGCGGGCCAGTGGAGCAGGCGTTTTCGCCTGCGCGGCTGCTACTCGTATCTCAGCGCCTGCATGGCGTCCACACGGCTGGCGCGCATGGCGGGAATGTACCCTGCCGCGCAGGCTACGGCCGAAAGCACCACCGCGGCCAGCACCAGCGTGAGCGGGTCGTGCGGGCTGAGTCCGAAAAGCTGCGATTGCACAAAGCGCGTGAGCGCCACCGCCGCCACCAGACCGGCGGCCACGCCAACGGCCACCAGCAGCAGCACCTCCCGCATCACCAGCCAGATCACGTCTTTGCGGAAAGCGCCCAGAGCCATGCGCACGCCAATCTCGCGCGTGCGCCGCTCCACCGTGTAGGCCATCACGCCGTAGAGCCCGATGGACGCCAGCAGCGTGGCCAAAAAACCGAAGATGGTGGACAGGCTGGCGATCAGCCGGTCGATGAGCAGCGAATTGGAAAGCTGCTCGTCCATGCTGCGCATGGCGTACAGCGGCAGGTTGGCGTCCAGCTCGCGCACTTTCCGGCGGACGGCGGGGAAGAAGTCGTCGCTGCTCATGGTGGTTCGGGCATACACGGTCATGCCGCCGGCCCAGTCGTTGGCCATGTACGGCTCGAACATCTGAAGGGGGATCTCGTCGCGCAGGTTGGTGTACTTGATGTTGGCAATCACGCCCACGATTTCCATGTCCATCTTCGTCCCGGGATCGATGCCGAAGCCCACGCGGCGGGCGACGGCGTTCAGTGCTCCGCCGAAAAATCGCGTGGCGAATTTCTCATTCACGATGACCACGGTGGGCGACTTGTCGTCCGGCTTGTCGCCATGCTGCACCATCTGCGTGTCTTTGGACGTGAAATCGCGTCCGGCGACGATGGGCACGCCCAGCGTGGCGAAATACCCGGGGCTGACGGAATTCATAAAGGGGTCCGGATAGTCGCCTGGCTTCGGCGTGAAGCCTTCGATGGTGACCCACTGGTCCCATTCGTCGTCGTCGAGGATGCGCAACGACGCCAGGCTGCAGACACGCACGCCGGGGATGGAGGCAATCTCGTCGGTCAGGCGCTGGTAGAACGCTTTTGTCTTCGCGGTGTTGTAGCCGCTCAGCGAAGGATCGACGTCGAAGGCCAGCAGGTTCTCGGTCCGGAAACCGGGGCCCAGGTCGCGCAGATTCTGCAGGCTGCGAATGAACAGGCCCGCGCCTGTCAACAGCAGCAGTGATAGGGTCACCTGCGCCGCCACCAGGACCTTCCGCACGCGCACCTGCGCGCCGCCGCTCAGCACGCCGCCGGCCTGATCCTTCAGCGTTGGCGCAAGATCCGGATTGGTGCAGCGCAGGGCCGGAATCAAACCGAACACCACTCCGGTGACCACGGAGACGCTCAGGGTGAACAGCAGGATGCGGAAATCGGGGACCGCCGAGATGTGCAGCGTCAGGGTCTCCGGCGGCAGCAGGGCCATCAGGGCGCGATCGACGGACACCGCCAGCGCCAGACCCAGAGCGCCCCCCAGAACGGACAGCAGCAGGCTCTCCACCAGCAGTTGCGTGACGATGCGGCCACGGCCCGCGCCCATGGCCAGGCGGATGGCGATCTCCTTGTGCCGGGCCGTCGCTTTGGCCACCAGCAGGCTGGCCACATTGGCGCAGGCGATGAGCAGCACGCCCCCGGTGAGCGCCATCAGAAGCCACAGCGGCGTCACCAGTTGTCCGCGGACCCAGGAATGTCCCTGCGAACCCGATATTACCCGGATGATATTCTTCAGGAAGCGTTCACGCGCCAGCGGCGGAGCGTTGCGGAACGCCGGCTCGCGCACCTCCATTTCGAGCATGCCGTGAAAGAACGGCTGCAGCGAGGCCTCCGCCTGTCGCGGTGCCATGCCCGGCTTCAACCGCCCGAACGCGTTCACCCAGCGCTGCCGGCGGTTGGTGAGGGAGTTATCCGTCCAGGTGGGCGTGATCTGCGCCTTCATCATCACCGGGACGAACACCTTCGTCGGGAACCCGAATTCGAGGCCGTCGAAGCCGCGCTCGGCCACGCCGACCACGGTGTAGCTGTGGCCGTTCACGATCATGGTCTTTCCCACCACCGTGGGGTTGCCCGCAAAACGCGTCTTCCAGTATGCGTGGCTGAGCATGACCACCGGGTGCCCGCCGGGCAGACGGTCGTCATCGGGCGTGAACGTGCGCCCGGCGGCCGCTCCCACGCCCAGCACGGGAAAATAGGTGCCCGATACCAGCTCGCCCTGCACCCGCTCGGTGTTTCCCTGAAAGGTCACGCTCATCGAGTAGAGAAAGCGGCAGAACATACCGCTGAACACGGAGTTGTGTTCGCTGAAGTCGTGATACATGGGGTAGGAGAGTGCGTTCATGCCCCAGTTGCCGCCGTAGTGGAAGCCGTCCATCTTCAGCGCCACAAGCTGTTGCGGGTCCTTCACCGGCAGCAGGCGCAGCAGGACCTGGTCGAGGAGCGTGAAAATGGCCGTGTTCACGCCAATTCCCAACGCGAGGGACAGAATGGCAACGGCCGTGAACACCGGGGATTTCCGCAGCGTCCGTACGGCGAATCGAATGTCGTTCCAGATTGTGGTCATGTAGTTCCCGCGCGGGGATACATGTACTACTGGGTCGGCGGGGAAAAGTTACGCGGCTGGCGCCGCGAGTCCCTCGCCCACCAGGGCGGCCAGCGAATCCCGCAGCGCCTGTGCCGTGCCGCGGCTGCGCGCCCAGCCGAGCGACCGGATGCGTGCCGTGTTCAACCGCACAATGGGTACGTCGCCCTTCCATCCCCGGTCTCCGCCGCTGTAGGTGAAGCGCACCGAACCGGGCTTCAGGCCCATGGCGTCCACGGCCAGCTCGGCGATTTCGGTGACGGTGATGTAATCGTCTGTCCCAACGTTGAAAACCTCGAATGGCGCGCGCGCCTTTTCGCTCGCGAGCAGCACCGCGCTCACGACGTCGCGCACCCAGATGTACGATTTGCTCTGCGACCCGTCGCCGAGAATCCGCAACTCCCGCTCATTGGCCGCGAGCTGGCGGACGAAATCGAATCCCACGCCGTGCGTCTGCCGCGGCCCTACAACATTGGCGAAACGGAACGCGCGCCCGATGGAATCGAACATGTAGCAGTAGGAGGCGATCAGCGCTTCCCCGGCCAGTTTGCTGGCGCCGTAGGTGGAGACGGGCACCAGAGGTCCGCGATCCTCGGCGGCTTCCTCGGCGCCCAGCTCACCGTACACGCCGCTGCCCGACGCGTACAGAATCCTGCGCACTCCGGTGACCCGCATGGCCTCCACCACTTCGCGCGTGAGCTGGGTCCCCTCCCGGAAATCGATGTCCGGATCGGTCACCGCGCGCGAGATGTCCGGGTTCGACGCCAGGTGGATCACCGCGTCGTGACCGTCCATGGCGCCGCGCAGAGTGGCCGTTTCCTTCACATCGGCCGCCACCACGCGCAGGCGCGGGTCGGCGGCGCGGTGCGCATAGTGCCACTGGCGGCCGGAGGAGAAATTGTCGTACAGCGTGACCGCTTCGGTGGCCGGATCGTCCAGCAGCCGGTCGGTGAAGTGGCTGCCGATAAAACCGGCGCCGCCGACGATAAACCATTTTCGCGGGCTCATTTCACCGATTCCCAGCGCGTGGGCGCCATCTGCAGCGCGGGGTGGCTCACCAGCAGGTGCCACAGGACCGCGCAGGTTCCTTCCGTGTGCGGGGTGATGCGATCGCAATTCACCACCGGGACCACTGCGCAGGCGTCGGCCACCCTGTAGGTGTAACCGCCATCCCGGCCCACGATCCCGTAGATGCGCGCGCCCGCCTCGCGCGCCGTCTCCAGCGCCCGTACCAGATTCACGGAAACCCCTTTCCGCTCGTCGCCGCCGCCCACCGAGAACACCAGCACGGCGTCCCGCGGCCCCAGCCGCGATGTTTTCAGCCACGCGGCGAAGCAGTGTTCCCAGCCATCGTCGTTGATGCGCGCGGTCAGTTCGCTCACGTTGTCGGTGGGCGCATAGGCTTCAAAGCAGCAGAGCTTGCGGAAGTCGTTGACGGCGTGCCCGGCGTGCCCGGCCGACCCCCCAACCCCAAGGATGAACAGGCGACCGCCCGCATCCCGCACCTCCGCCAGCCCGGCGGCCATCTTTTCGACCGAATCGAGATCGAGCGAGCCGAGGATGGACCGCGCTTCGTCGAGGAACGTGCTGCTGTAACAGGACATGCAGGAATCCCCTATTTCCATCGGCACTCCAGAACACGGACGATAGGTCTCAGGGAGAAGCGGGGCACACCTCTCGGCTGACCGGTTTCGGCGGGTCCGCGCGGGCCATCGCCGGATCGTATGGGACCAGGATGCCGGGGGCATCGTCGACGCGCACCAGCCATGGCCGGCGGCCGGGATAATACCGCAGTACCTCTTGATTGCTCTCCGCGCCCAGGTCGTGCGCCCAGACTACCCTCTGCTTGTCGATGTCGGCGTCGTTATAGACCCAACCGCCGGGCCGATAGCGCTCCCTATGGTATTGCACAAAGACCACGTGGTGCCCGGGGATCTGCTGCAACCTCTGTAAGATACGTGCTCTTTCCTCACCTTTTACTGAACCATTGGCGGAGAAGGACAGATACTCCGGCTTCATCCACGACGCGAGGGCCGGGTCGACGAACGCGCGCACCGGCAGCATGGCCAGGCAGGTGGCCACGGCAATGCGCGAGCGGGCGATGCCGGACCGGGTGGTCTTTCGGCGGTAAAGACGAGCATGCCGGAGCGCCTGCACGATCGCGATCAGGAAGCATCCGGTGGCGGCGGCGATATAGTGCGGGTAGGCGACGATCACGAAGCCGAGCAGGCAGGAGACCGCCAGACAAATCAACGCCAGGCGGATTCGCCGGTCTCGCCACCACCCCCCGGCCCACAGGAAGGGCAGGGTGAGCGCCGGGCCGAAGTAAAACCTCCAGATGGGGCTCAGGTGCAGCAAGCTCAGCCTGAGGGCCTGGCCGGGCCACGATTTCTGATACTGAACGCACCGCTCCCACTCGTAGTACAGCCGCATTTCCGAGTTCCTGTACTCCACCTGAACCGGCCGCTCCCAGGGCAGCGTCAGCGGCCAGCCATAGAGCGCCTGGTTCACCTTGTAGGGAATCCGCAGCGCATCCCCGGTGACGGCTTTGTTGTACACGCCCAGCGCGGCCAGGCCGATGGCCAGAAGACAGCAGACCGGGAGGGCCACCGTGAGCCAACGCCGAGCGCAGGCGAAAACGCCTGCTCCACGTTGCGGAGGCTGGTTGAAAACCCGCCGCAGGTTGGAAACCCGCCCCACATCGAATCGTCGCGGCACGCGAGGAAACGAACGGATAGTAGTACAACTGCCGATGAACGGTTGGCGGTCCTTGTGGAGCAGGCCTTTGGCCTGCGGCGGGCTGCTGGCGCCCAGCAGCAGCGCGATGGCAACGGGAATGGCGAACACCGCGCCCTCCATTGGGCGGGTGTAGACAAGTATCACCAGACCGGCGCCGAGTATCCAGCCCGCGCTCCATCCACCGCCCCGGCGCGTCCACGCCCACGCGCCCAGCACCAGCGCGCCGCCCAGAGCGGTCAGCTCGCCGCCCCAGTAACTGTTGACCCAGTAGGACATGACGCCCCAGCGCAGCACCGCCAGAACGCCGCCCAGCAGCGCCCAGCGCGGCGGAAAGAAGCCGTATAACATCCACAGCAGGGCCGCGCACATGCCCCCGCTGGTCAGCAGCACGCCGATCCAGGCATGGCCCATCACGTTGCCCAGCGCGAGCACGGCGCCCAGACCCGGAAAGTAGTCCGAAGCGTAGGTGGGTTGAAAGAAAACGTGAATGCTCTCGAAGTTCCGCCAGAGCGGGTGGGTGGGGTTGGCCAGACGGCCGTGGGCCAGAGTATCGGCAATCAGGCGGTGGCTGAATTCATCCGGAATCCAGGGTTGCGGCGCCGGGACCCACGGCAGGAGGCACAGCCGGAGGGCGATGGGAACCACGAAAGCCAGCGCGATGCACAGGGTCCGGCGGGTGGCCAGCCAGCTCCACGAGCGCTCGGTGCGGTCGAGCAAAGGCGCGCGGGCGAACCAGCGCCAGAAGCACAGCAGCGCGACGAGAATGAGGATTTCGACGATGTTCAGGTCAAACAGGACCGATGCGAGGACGCCCGACAGAAGGCTGATCAGGAAGTCGGCCATAGGACGCGCTCGGCGGGCGCAAACCGGCGCCTCGCCAGCCGGAAGATGCGCCGGAAGGTCCACACCGTAGATGACCATCGGTTCAGCGTGGTGGCGCCGATACGGTCGCGATAGGGGATGAACACCTCGCTGACGCGATAGCCGGCCAGAGCGGGCTTCAGGAGCAGTTCCACCGGCAGCGCCGGACCGCTGCCATCGAAACTCAGCGCCTCCAGCATGGTCCGGCGGTAGGCGCGCATGCCGGAGTGGAGATCGGTGGCTCGGACGCCCAGCAGGACGCGGGCGGCCCGCGCAAACAGCCAGTTAGCGAGGTAGTTCGGCGCCGGCATGGAGGCGGGCCGGCGCTCCAGCCGGGACGCGTTCACCAGATCCGCCCGTCCGGACAGCACCGTTTCGGCGATCTCCAGAATGCGCCCCGCGGGGTAGGTATCGTCGCAATCGAGGGTGACCACCACGTCGCCGCGCGCCTCCTCCAGCGCCCGTGTCATGGCTCGCCCGTATCCGCGGGCGGGGAACTGCCGCACCACGCGCGCGCCCTTCTCCGCGGCGACGGCCGGTGTCCGGTCCGTACTGCTGTCCACAATCAGGATCTCCGCGTCGGCGTCGCCAAGGGCCGCGTGGATCTCGTCGATCACCTTGCCGACCGCCCGCTCCTCGTTCAGCGTGATCATCGCGACAGTAATTGCTGGCATTCGGCCTCCCCGGCGGTCTGATTCTGGTTCAATCGGCCGGCCACCTTCATGGCCCGCTCGATGCACTGATCCATGTTGATGTACTCGAATTCGGCCACGCGCCCGCACAGCTCAATTCCCAGACCCTCGAAATACGCCCGGGCAAGATCGAGGTGCTGGCGATAGGTGAAGTCGCGCACCACGTAGCCGTATTTCGTCCGGATCACTTTTTCGTAGCAGATTTCGGAGGGCCGCACCAGGTTCAGGTCCTCCAGACCGTGGATGACGCGATTCAGCACCTCCTCGTCCAGAAGGTCCCAGACTCCGTCGCCGGCGTTGGCGGTGATCTCGGCCTGGATGAGGGCCGTGCCGGGAGGGACGTTGGCGGGACTGAAGACCGCGGGAAACGAAAGCCGGTGAAACAGCAGCGCCGGGTCGGGCACATAGACCGCGCTGTAATCGGGCACGCGGTCACTGGCCACGCCCACCGTTACCGTGAACAGGGAATTGTAGCGGAGCGCTTCCACCGCGTCGTGGACTTCCGCGGGTACACCGTCCACCACGTGGGTCATGTCGTGGATGGGAATGGTCGAAACCAGACGGTCGTAACGGCGCTCACTCCGGCCGTCGCCGACCACCCAGCCGCCGCCCGAGCGGTACATGTGGCGGATGGGGAAACCGGTCACGATATTGCGGACCTGCCGAGCCATGGCCCGGGGCAGGGATTCGACCCCGCCCTCGGCCGGATAGTAGAAATGCAACTGGTGCGTGTAGCCTTCCGTCTCCACCCCCACCGCCGCCTTGATCACGTCCTCGACGGGCGGTTTGGGGACCCGTCCCTCCACCCAGTCGAGCGCCATCTGCTCGGCCGGCACGTTCCAGATCTTTTCGTTGTAAGGGAGCAGGTACTTCTCAGTCAGGCCGGTGCCGAAGTTGTGATACAGCCACTCGCGGAAGTTCGCCGGTGCCGGATGGGGGTTGTAAATATAGTGGTATAGGCACTCATATCGATCTGCAGGATCAAGATCATACAGGCCGTTCTCAAAGGGATACTTGACATATCGCCCTTTGTAGAGAACCTTGTTGTTGCGCCGTCCGCGATAGACGTTCTCCCCGAGCAGGGACAGCATGTAATCGAGCGTTGCCCGATTGCGCGAGAAGATGATGTGCGGGCCCCCGGCATCGAAGGTGAAGCCTTCCTCGCGCACGCTCTGGCAGTGGCCGCCCACACGGTCGTCGCACTCCAGCACCTCGCACTCGCATTCCAGATGAGCGGCCACCGTGAGTCCGGCCAGGCCGCCGCCGAGGATTCCGACTTTCATTGGCGCTCCCGCTTATTCACTAGTCCCTCGCCAGCACGCAGGAGCCATCGTGGTCGAAGCGGAAATTCATCTCCCAGAGGCCCTCCGCGGTGAGTGCGCGTCTCAGCCGGATGGGGTCCTGCGCGTAGAAGAGCAGGAAGCCCCCGCCGCCGGCGCCCACCAGCTTGCCGCCCAGCGCTCCGTTCTCCCGGGCAATGGAATACCAGCGGTCGATGTGTGGGTTGGTCATTCCGCTGGAGCGGGCGCGCTTGTGCAGCCAGTGCTCGTTGAGCAGCTCCGCGTAACAGCGCGTCTTCCCCTGCTCGAGCGCCTCCCGCGCGGACAATCCCAGTTGCTTGATGAAATGAAGGTTCCCGATCATGGTGGAATCGCCCTCGATGGAGCGGCGTTTCTGATCGTTCAGCACGTCATCGGCGTTGTGGACATAGCCGGTGAAGTACATCACCAGATTGGTTTCGAGGTCGCGCAGGGTATCGTCGGAGACGTTGAGGCGTTCGTGCCGGACCGAGCCGTCCTCAGAGAACTCAAAGCAGGTGAGACCTCCGATGGCCGCGATGTACTGGTCCTGCTTGCCCACCGCCTGGCGCAGGGTGTTGATTTCGATGTCGCAGGCCTCCGCGGCAATGTCGTCCGGCGCGACGTGCTCTTTCTTGTGGGCGTAGAGGGCGCGCAGGAGGCCCACGGTGAATGCGCCGGAAGAGCCGAGTCCGGTGCCGGCGGGAACATCGGCCAGGCTGGCGATTTCGATGGAGCCTTCGCCGTTGTGCCGCCGCAGAACCTCGCGGAAGATGGGATGTTTGATGTCGTCGACGGCCTCGCACTTCTCCAGATTCGAGTACTTCAGCAGATAGCCGGGGCTGAACATCCGGTTGATGCCGACGTACACGTACCGGGAGATGGCGGCGGAGATGACAAAGCCGCCAAACCGCTCATAATACGAGGGCAGGTCCGTGCCGCCGCCGCCGATCGAGATTCGCACAGGGGTACGCGTGATGATCATGGCCGGATTCGCCAGGGACCTCCGTCTGCCAGATAATCGCCAGAATCGGGGACGGCCTGTAGGCCCCGCGGCGAAAACGATGGCCGGGTGCGAAGTAAAGAACCGGGCCTCGCCAGCCGAACCTTAGTATGGCGATCATGAACGACACCCCAGCGTGGCCTCGGCAGCGTCCGTCGCTCACGGATGCGCAGATGGCGATCCTTGAGGACTGGTATGGCTTCTGGCTCCCGGCGATGGCCAGCCAGTATGGCTCGATCGTCCGGTTTAACCAGGAGTACGCCGCCCGCACCGCCGCGCCCGGTCTGCGCACGCTCGAGATCGGCGCCGGTACCGGCGAACACCTGTTGTACGAGAGCGCCGCCTCGCAGGAATACTACGCGCTGGAATTCCGCCCCGAGCTCGCGAACCGTTTGTCTGCCCGGTTCCCCGGCGTAAGGACGATCGTCGGCGATTGCCAGAATCGAATCGATGTCCCCGACCACAGTTTCGATCGCGTGCTGGCCATCCATCTTCTGGAGCACCTGGCGGACCTGCCCAAAGCCCTCGACGAGGTTGCGCGCGTGTTGCGGCCCGGCGGCGTGTTTTCCGCGGTGATCCCCTGCGAGGGCGGTGTGGGTTACTCGCTGGGGCGGCAGGTCTCGTCAAAGAAGGTGTTCGAGAAGCGATATGGAATCGAGTACGACTGGTTGATCTCATACGACCATGTCAATCGAGCGCGCGAGATCATCGATGAGCTGAAGCGGCGCTTCGACGTCACTCATCGCCGGTTCTACCCAATGCGGATTCCGTTGATCGATCTGAATCTGGTGATCGGCCTCACGCTGACACCGCGCCCCGCCCGTGAGAAATGATCCTCCGTCCAAACCCATATTGGTTTTGGAGGGCGCTCGCCCTCGCGATGGGGCTGGTCTCCGCGTGGTTCGGACGCCATATCGTTAACGCCGACGGCATCTCCTATATCGAGGTGGGCGATGCCTGGCTCCGGGGCGATTGGAAACACGCCATCAACGGCTATTGGAGTCCCCTCTATTCTTGGATGATCGCTCTGACGAAACTCGTCGCGCACCCCACGCCCTATTGGGAATTCGCGTGTGTGCACATCGTCAATTTCGCGTTTTACATCGTGTCTCTGGCGTGCTTCGAGCGATTCCTTCGGCGTTTTCTGGCATGGCTGGAAACCGCCCGGCCGCTGCCTCCGGCGGCTCAGCGGCTTTACCGCACGCTCGGATATGCCTTGTTCCTGTGGGTCGGATTATTCGGCGTGAACCTGGTCAACACGACTCCCGATCAGATGGTGGCGGCAATGGTCTATCTGGCCTGCTCATTGCTGCTGGATATACATACGGGGCGCGCAGGCTGGCCGTCGTATGCCTTGCTGGGCCTTGTCCTCGGCGTCGGTTATCTCGCGAAAGCGGCGATGTTCCCGATAGGATTTCTGTTCCTTCTGGCGTGCATCCCCTGGACGACCGCTGCGCGGTTCAGGGCGCTGCCCACGGTTTCGCTGGGACTGGCCGTCTTTCTGGCGACATGCGCGCCCTTCGTGATGGCCTTGAGCTGGTCCAAAGGCCGGCTCACCTTCGGCGACTCCGGACGAATCAACTACGCCGAAGAAATCTCTGGTGTCCGCCGCGTCAGCCACTGGCAGGGCGGTCCGCAAGGCTGCGGTACACCGGTGCACGCAACGACGCCGATTCGCGAGCACCCGGAGGTCTTCGCCTTCGATTCCGGCCCCGGGGGATCGTATCCGGTGTGGACCGATCCGTCGTACTGGTATGAGGGAGTGCGCTTCCATGTGGATATCCGGCGCCAGATTGAGAATCTGGTGTTGAATACCGCGGCGGCGCTGTGCACATTCCTGGTCGCTCCGGGGGCGCTCACCGCGCTGCTTGCGCTGCTTTTCCTGCGGCGACGGCGTGCGGTTCCCGATCTGGGCCACGCCTGGTTCCTCGCACTGCCTTGCGCGGGGGCCGTGTTCCTCTACTGCGTTGTATTGATCAGCACCCGTTATGTCAGTATGTTTCTCGCGGTGGTTGGCCTGGTTTGCCTCGGGGCGGCGCATCTGGAAGGCCTGACACGAGGCTGGAGGCGTTTTTTGGCGGTGACCGCGATTGCCACGATGCTGGGGAATCCGGGCTTGTTGCTGGTGGTGCGATGCTATGCCGACGCCTGGGACCTGATTCACCTGCGCGAGATGTTCCCGAACCGGTATTGGCTCCTCGCCGAGGAAGCGCGCCGAGTTGGACTGCAACGTGGTTCCAGAGTGGGCTACATCGGCGTTACGACATGCGCATATTGGCTTCACGTGGCCGGGGCGCAGGTGATCGTCGAAGTGCCCATGATCGCGGATCTGGACCGGGGATTGACGTCCACCATTCATGACAATATGCGGGAGATCGACGCATTTTGGCGTGCCGACAAGGCGGTCCGCCATGAGGTGCTCGAAGCCATGCGCGCGAGAGGCGCCGCCATGGTCTTCGCCGACAGGGTCCCGTCGTGGGCGCCAGTGGAAGGCTGGACCAGGTTCCAGACCCTGTTGCCGATGAAATCGGAGTACTTCGCCACCTGGGTGTATCTGTTTCCCGAGACTCACGCCGGGCAACGCGCCATTGCGGCCGGCTCGGAGTAGCGGCTGGCGCGGCCTCGCTGGAAGGTGACCAGACCAACCGTTCCCCAAACCGTCACCACCAGGTACGAGCACGCTTGTGCGATCACGATGTAGGCGAGGGCGGAACTGTTGGAGACGCCGAACGGCGTCAGCACGGAGATAGCGACGAACTGATACACGCCAACGTAACCCGGTGTGGAGGGCAGGGCGCTGCCCAGGCCCAGCGCGGAATTCAACAGCAGCACCATGGGCCATGTCAGCCCCAGGCCGAGCGAAGCGCCTGCCAGCAGCGCGGTCACGCCATCGACAAGCCAGATGGCGCCGGTGAGGCTGACGAATGCGCACAACCGGGCAGGCTGGTGGAATTGCCGCATGGCCGCCACCACGCCCGCGATGACCCGGGTAACGCCGTCACGGACAGGTCCGGAAATCGGCAGGAGACCGAGGATTTGCGCCACCGGGTGCTCCAGGCGCGGCGAAATCGCTATTGCCGCGATGCCCAGAGAGCCCACCACGCCAAAAGGCATGGCGGCGTGAGATAACCAGCCCGGGCGCACCGGAAGCAACAGGAGAGTCGCCGCGGCGATGGCCACCAGCACCACCGCGTCGCTCACGCGCTCACAGGCAACCGTGGTCAGCACAAAAGCCTTGCTGGCGCCGGACCGGCGAGTGACCAGAAACGTGCGGATCAGTTCCCCGGCTCGCGCTGGCAGCACGTTGTTGCCCAGATACCCTGCCGCCGCCGCGAGGAACGTGGTCCACGTGGTCACACGGCACCCGCCCACCAGCAGAACTCGCCAGCGAACCGCCCGGAGCATGAGCGCCACCATGGACGTCCCGACGGCCAGCGCTACGTACTGCCAGCGTGCCGAGGCCAGGGCGTGGCCCACCTGCGCCCACGCCATACCGCGCAACGAGAGATAAAGCAGAGTCACCGCCAGCGGCAGCGCAAAGGCGAGATAGAGCAGGTTCTTTCGGCGGTCGCCCCGGCCATTCGTCTCGGACATTCAACCAAGAGATCGGCGCGATCATGCCAGGAGTGTACGGGCTACCTAACGGTTTTGGCTGGAGACGTCGATTGAAGCATAGGGACCCTGGCCGAGGTGCTGATCGAAAAAGCGATTGCCTTCCTGACGTTGCGGCGCGGCGCCAGCGCCCTCGTGGCCGGCGCCGTGGCCCTGATCGCCCGCCTTCTGTTATTGCCGCTGATTCCCGCGCCACAACCCGGGATTCAGGATGAATTCAGCTACCTGCTGGCCGGCCAGACCTTCGCTCACGGGCGCCTCACCAACCCCACGCATCCGCTCTGGATACACTTTGAAACCGTGCACGAGCTTTCCCATCCCACGTATGCCTCGAAGTACCCGCCCGCCATGGGGTTGACGCTGGCCCTCGGGCAATCGGTTTTCGGCCAACCGTGGGCCGGGGTGCTGCTGGCGACGGCGGTCATGTGCGCTCTGATTTGCTGGGCGCTCGAGGGCTGGCTGCCGCCAATCTGGGCCTTCGCGGGGGCCATGCTCGCGGTTATGCGGATCGGCGCGTGCAGCTACTGGTCCGAAAGCTACTGGGGTGGATCGGTGACGGCGATCGGGGGCGCCCTGGTGATTGGGGCTCTCCCGCGCTTGCTGCGCCATGGCCGGCCCGGAGCGGCGCTGGCGCTGGGGGCCGGGCTGGCCGTGCTGGCCAATTCGCGGCCATGGGAGGGCGCCGTTCTGGGCGCCGCCTGCATCGCCGTGTTAATGGCCCGGTTTATCGTTCTGGTGCGCGGAGGCCATGACCGGCCATGGCCGCTCGCGCGGCGCGTGGCCCTGCCGCTGCTCGGAGTCCTGATGCCTATTGCCCTCTGGATGGGCTACTACAACTACCGCGTCACCGGCGATGCGCTGCTTCTTCCCTATCAGGCCTACGAAGCTCAGTACTCACTGTGGTCGGCCTTTCTGTGGTCGAACCATCCCCGGCCAGCGCCCCAATACAACCACGAAGCGATTCGAGCGGCCTGGGTGGACTGGGACGGGTACATGAAACGGTCGGAACGGGAGTATGTGCTGTCGGTCCACGGAATGGACATCGTGCACCTCGATTTCTTCTTCGTGGGGCCTGTTCTGACAGCTTGTGTACTCTTCGCGCTCCCCTCACTGTGGCGCAAGCGCAGGCTGCGGCTCGCGATGATGCTGCTGATTGTGTTCTATGCGGGGCTGGCCGTGGAATGCACAATACTGCCCCACTACGCCGCTCCGGGGACGGCGCTTGTTTTTGTGATTGTCGCGGCGTCCGTGCGCGCGGTGGTGCTGAGGTTCCGGCCGGGGGCGGCGCGGAGGTGGGCGGCGGTCATCCTGCTCGGCGGCGTGGCCCTGCTCGACATCACCAGGTGGTTCGATTCCCGCACGCACTTCCTCTACGATAAGAGGGATTTTATCGCCGGGCGCGACCTGGTACTCGGGCGGCTGAAAGGCGAGCCCGGAAGGCACCTCGTCTTCGTGCGATACGGGCCTCACCACGACCTCAACCGGGAGTGGGTGTACAACGACGCCGACATCGACAACTCGTGGACGGTCTGGGCCCGCGCGATGCCGGGCGGGAGAGACGAGGAAGTGTTGCGCTACTATCCGTACCGCCGGGTCTGGTTGCTGGAAGACGACGGAAAGGTGACGCTCAAACCTTACTCGGGGCCGGTTGGGGGACTCCTGAACTAAACCCCGGCGCGGCTTCTGCCGAATTCAGGGGTGATGCCCGTTAGATCGGACGCCGCGTCCGGCACACCCGTCGAAACCCGCGATGCCGCTCTGGTCTCCGGCCAACCGCCAGAAATCGCGCAGACGCTCGCCTTGCTCTCGTCTCTGCAAGGGGACGACATCCGCCTGCTGGTTCCCGAACACGACCTCGCCGATCCTGAAATCTCCATCGTGATCCCCGCGCTCAACGAGGAGGTGACCATTTCCGAATTCGTTGGCTGGTGTCAGACGGGTCTGGCGAACGCGGGCGTGCGCGGGGAAATCCTGATTGTGGACAGTTCGCATGACTCCACGCCGCAAAAGGCGCTCGCCGCGGGCGCCCGGGTGCTGCGGACGCCGAAGCGGGGACTCGGCCGGGCTTACATCGACGCAATTCCCTTCATCCGGGGTAAGTACGTCCTGCTCGGCGATGCCGATCTCACTTACGACTTCCGGGAAATCCAGCCGTTCCTCGACAAATTCCGGCAGGGCTTCGAGTTCATCATGGGCTCGCGGTTTAGCGGCACCATCGAGGACGGCGCCATGCCGCCGCTGCACCGCTACTTCGGCACGCCGGTCACCAACTGGATGCTGAACTTCCTGTACTCCGCGCGCTTCTCGGACATTCACTGCGGCATGCGGGGGATCACGCGGGCGGCGCTGGTCGACATGGATTTGCAGTCGCAGGAGTGGGAGTACGCCTCCGAGACGATCATCAAATCCATCCACATGGGGCTGCGGACCTCGGAAGTTCCCATTCACTTTTACAAGGACCGGCAGGGGCGCCTGAGTCATCATCGTCGCGGGAACCCTTTCAGCTCCTGGTATGCCGGCTGGGTCAACCTGAGGGCGTTCTTCGTTCACGATGCGACGTTTTTCCTTTACAAGCCGGGCCTGGTCCTGCTGGCGCTGGGCCTCCTGCTCACGGTTCCCCTGGCGGCGGGGCCGGTCACCGTGGGTCCCATCACGTTCTCGCTGCATTGGCTGTTGCTGGGCATCACGGTCTCCATCCTCGGTCTCCAATCCACGTTCATGGGAATCCTGGCGAAGTGTCTGTACGACTACTCCGGCGCGCAGACACGGCGGTGGGCGGCGGTGTTTTCGTATACTCGATCGGTAGCCCTGAGCGCCGCCATTTTTTCCGCCGGCCTGCTGCTCCAACTCCCGCTTGTGCGCGATTACATTCGCTTCAACTTCCGTTTGGAGTGGGTATCGCAACCTCGCTACCACACCGCAATTGAGGGTCTCTGGCTGGTGATGACTTCGTTTCTGCTGTTCACCATGACCCTTCTGGTCCACGCGCTGGACAAGACGCGCAGGTGGCAGAGGTAGCCCGGATGGAACCGCAAGCGGCAGTGCTGGGAACCCGTCTCCGGTTCCGCCGCGCCGCCGCGCACGCGGAAGCGCCGGCCCAGCCCGACGCGGACTCTGAGCACCCTTCGCACTCTGGCCGTTCTGGCCGGATTCATCGAGTTCGTCACGATCAGTAACGTGATTGATTACCGGGAACTGGACCGCTATTGGAACTCTCCTCGGCGACTCAGGAGAACGTGATGCAGTTGATGCGTCAGGCCGGCGCCACGGCGGTGGTCGCCGATCTGGTTCCGGCGGGCGTCAATGCTCAGGGGTGGCGCCGCCTGCACACTATATTGGACACGCCCTCGGGGCACAACGGGATCTTCGTCCGATTCCTGGAACCGGCTATCCCGCCGTCTTCTTCACCACAATCAGAGTGATGTCGTCGGCGGCCGGGGCGTCGCCGATCCACTTGGTCAGCGTGTCGATGATCGAGCGCATCGCCGCCTCCGCAGGCCCTTTTCGCAACTCGCTGGCCAGGGCGGCCAGCCGGTCCTCGCCGAACTCCTCGTCCTTGCCGGGCTGGCATGCTTCGGTGACGCCGTCGCTGAACATCAACAGCACGTCGCCGGTGTTCAGCCGGGCGGTCTGGTGCGTGTAAGGCGCCGCGGGAATGATGCCCAGAATGAGCCCGCCGCCCTGCAGTTGTTCCACGTCGCCGTTGGCGCGGATCAGGATGGGCGGATTGTGCCCGGCGTTGCACCAGGTCATCTCGCCGGTTTTCGGATCCACGACCGTCACGAAGAAGGTGATGAAACGGTTGCCGGGACAATTCTGGCAGATGATGCGGTTCAGCCGCGCCACCACTGCGCCCAGGTCCCGCGGGTCGTCAAAAAGGATTTGTGCGCGCGCCTGCAGGTTCGACATCAGCAGCGCCGCGGGCATGCCTTTGCCGGCCACATCGCCCACCAGCACGCTGACGCGCCCATCGACGCAGGGGATGTAATCGTAGTAATCGCCGCCCACGGTGCGGCAGGGCACGTTGTAGCCGGCCAGGTCCAGTCCCGGCACGTTGGGCGCCGATGTCGGCAGCAGCCCGTTCTGGATCTCGGCGGCCTGGGCCAGCTCGCGAGACAGAACGCGCTCGGCCTGCTCCACCTCGGCCAGGCGCACATGCTCGATGCGAATGGCCGCAATGTTGGCCATCACGGTGAGCAGGTTCAGATCTTCGTTGGTGAACGAGTGAATGAAGTGCGGCGAGTCGAGGTAGATGAGGCCGATCACCCGGTCCTCGGTCTGCAGCGGCACCGCCACCATGCTGCGGATCTGCTGCTCGACGATGCTCATGCGCTCCATGAGCGCGCGGTTGTCGCGAACGTCGCTGATGAGCAGCGACTTCTTCTGGTTCAGGACCTGGTCGCGGACGCCGCTGCTGATGCGGAAGCCCTGGCCCTTGGCGGCGCGGACCACCAGTTCGTCGCCTTCCAGAGTCATCAGCACGCCGCGCGCCGCGCCCACCGCCTCAATGGAGAGGTTCATGATGAGCTGAAACAGCTGGTTGAGCGGAAGGTTTTTCCCCAGTTCCCGGCCGGCGTCCACCAGCGCTTTCATGTACGCGCTGTTATCGGCGCCGGCCGCCAGCGCCGGCCCGGCCTCGCCCAGGACGCCTTCCAGACTGGCGGCCAGAGTGCTGGTCTTGCCCGAAGTGGCGCCGCCATCCACGAAGATCACCGTTTGCGCGCCGGGCTGGGGTTGCGGCGGCGCCGGCGGCGCGCCGGATTCGCGGAACTCGATGGTCAGGTGCCCGGCGGTGATGCGGTCTCCTGGCCGGAGCACGTGCGGGTCGGCGATGCGCTGCCCATTCACCACGGTGCCGTTCTTGCTTCCGCAGTCGCGGACCACCCACTGGTCGCCGTTCTTCTCGATGGCCAGGTGCTGGCGCGAGAGGCCGGCATCGTCGGCATAGCAGAGCATGTTGGTGCTGGAGCGGCCCAGCGTGACGGCATCATGGTCCAGCGCGATGGTTCGCGCCGTTCCGTCCGGCGAGGAGACTGCAAGCTCCCGCGCCCTGGCCTGTTTGCTGGCGCCAAGCATATTTGATTCAGTTTAGCCCGAATCCGTCCGCGCCGGGGCGCCCGCCAGGCCGGCAAGCAGTACTAGGTCCTCGACCGCGTGAAGCGGTTCTATAAAACAGTTGCCTTGCAGAATGTT
>CAYVPZ010000004.1:0-25341 GCA_964453955.1 uncultured Solibacteraceae bacterium
CGACGTCACGTCACAATCAATGCGGCGCGATTTCAGGCACCCCGCTACCGGTGGACGTCCTGCCGGTCACGGTGTGCACTCTGAGCGAAATTTTCGGGTGTTTGCCCCTCAGCTTGATCTATGCCGGCCCGCGCCGTTCGGGGTGGCGGGAGTGAGTCAAATCGAGTTCACCGTGGATGCGAACGGGAGCGGCCCTTACGCGACCGAGGTCCCGGTTGGCCCGCCCGGAAACGTGGCCGTCAGCAACCAGTTCTTCGTGTATGCAGAAGCCATTGGGCGCTGATGCCTGATGCGAACCCGGGGCTTGATGCGCAAGTTGCCTTGTGGTATTCGTCATGTAGCTTCGTCCCGGTGCGGCAGCATTGCGGCTGGGCACGCGTAGCCATCCGCGCCTGCGGGTTGTCACCGGCGGGCTCCGTTCCGTCGAACCGCCGACCAGTCTGAAGCCCGCCACCCGAGCGAGGAGGCCCCATGACTCGCAGAAAGAAGGTCCATTCGGCAATCGTGATTGCGGCGCTTCTCTGTGCGCCGAACCTCATGGCCGCCATGACCGCCGCGCAATGGCAGGCCGATCTCCAGTCTTTGGTGACGCAGTTGGAGAGCACCCACCCTGATCTGTTCTTCCACATCAGCGAGCAGGATTTCGACGCGGCGGTCAGCAAGCTCAACCAGAACATTCCTCAGCTCAGCGACGACCAGATCACCGTCGCCATGATGCAGCTTGTCGCCATGATCGGCGACGCCCACACCGCGCTGTACTCGCCGTTCACGCCCCTGCCTATCCGCGTCCGGTGGCTGAGTGACGGTCTGTATGTGAACGCCGCCGCGCCGCAGTATAGCCAGGCCCTGGGCGCACAGGTGATCGCGATCGGGAACATGTCAGCCAATCAGGCTTACGACGCCGTCAGCACGGTCATCTCCCACGAGAACGACAACTGGGTGCGCGAGATGAGTGAGACCTATCTTGCCACCGCGGAGATTCTGGCTTCGCTGGGAGTGACATCCGCACCGGGCCCGGTCACTTACACCTTCCAGGATCTCACCGGCCAGTTCCAGCTTCAGGTGGCGCCTTCCTCCGCGGACCTCCTATGGCCGCCTGACTCGACCAACGGCCAGGTTCCACTCTGGCGGCAGAATTACAGCCTCAATTACTGGTATCAATACCTGCCAACCACCCAGACCATCTACCTCGCCTACAACCGGTGCGAGCAAATGGCGGACCCCAGCTTTACGGATTTCGTGAACCAGGTGCTCGCTTTTATGCAGCAGCAGCCGGTCAGTCACGTCGTCGTGGATCTGCGCAACAACACCGGCGGCGACAGCAGCGTATTTCAGCCGCTGCTCGATGCGCTGGCCGCCAACCCCGCTCTGCGCCAGAAGGTCACGGCGATCACTGGACAGGCGACGTTCTCGTCGGGCGTCATGAACGCAGCGGCCCTGGCGGGGCTGTTCGGACTGCCGTTGATCGGACAACCGAGCGGCGGCGCCGTGACCTCTTACGGGAACATCGTTGAGCTCACCCTCCCGAACTCCGGCCTGGTGGTCTCCTGTTCGACCGAGTACTTCCCGGGCTACTACGGCTACGCCGGAGATTCGCTGCTGCCCACCCTGCCGCTCGACATGTCCTTGGCGGACTATTTCGCGCGCTATGATCCCTTTCTGCAGGCGGCCATCGTCTGGCCCGTCGAATATCAGGCCCCGCAAGCGGTCAGCGGATCTCCCAGAATCGCGAACGCGGGCAGCTTCGGCGCGCCGGTTTCGCCGGGCGGCCTGGCTGTGGTGTTCGGCGATTTTCCCGGTGTCTCAGCCACGCTGGCCGGCTCCATGCCGCTGACCACGCAACTGGCAAGCGTGGAGGTGAAGGTGAACGGAGTGCCCGCGCCGCTTCTGGGCGTATGGCCGTCGCAGATCAATTTCCAGGTGCCCGGCGCGACTGCGGCCGGCACGGCGCAGATCGCCATCAGCGTGTCCAACCAGCAGGTGGCCGCCGGAACAGTGCCCGTGGTGAGCTCCAGTCCCGGGGTTTTCCTCGCGGACTTTTTCGATGTGAACCGGCCCGGCGCCGTGCTGACCTCGGGCAATCAGATCACCAGCACAACGGTGCGCGCGGCGCGCAATGACGTGGTCCAGATCTTCGCCACCGGCGCGGGGCCGCTGACCGAAACGGTGGCGGACGGGACGCCGGCGCCGTTGGCGCTGCTGGCGCAGACGTTGCTGCTTCCGCGCGTGTTCATCGGCGGTGAAGAAGCCGTGGTGGAGTTCAGCGGCCTGGCCCCGAATTACGTCGGGCTGTGGCAGATCAATGCGCGAGTGCCCGACGTCGCAACGGTCACCGGCCAGGTGCCGGTGGTCGTGGTCGCCCCCGGCGGCCACGCCAGTAATGCGGTGACGATATGGGTGGAGTGATCGTGCGCGCGAGGCGTTTTCGTCCTGTTGGCACATGAAATCGCCCGGCAGGATTCCATCGTGCATGAGAATGACGCAAGGGGGAACTATGCGGGAGTGCTCATGGGCGCCGTTGCAAACCAGACCTGGAGTCGTCAGCCAAGCTCCCCGGCGTCGCGCATTTGGCTCAAGCCGTCCAACCCCGGTGACCCACTACCCGCCGGGCCGCCAGCGATCACCGCGCGGTTCCGCCGTTAATCGTCACTCCTCCGCTCATGGAATCAAGGTGTTAAGAAAATCCCATGAATTCATCGGATATGGCACTTGCGTGTTTGCCGGATACCGCGCGGGCTCAATCTCCACCGTTCCCTGGAAAACATTGGCCGACACCATGATCTCCGGCGGCGGCACGGTCGCCGCCAGCGGGGCGCCAGTGCCATCGTCCAGAACGAAGCAGGCT
This sequence comes from uncultured Solibacteraceae bacterium, assembly GCA_964453955.1. Taxonomy (GTDB): domain Bacteria; phylum Acidobacteriota; class Terriglobia; order Bryobacterales; family Bryobacteraceae; genus CAWACP01. The sequence continues at coordinate 2,846 of CAYVPZ010000004.1, forward strand.
CGCCGCAGGTCGAAGCGGTTCGCGGCGTCGTTCACCAGCAGGTTCGCTGAAACCATGCATCGCGTCACCGCCAAGATCGCCGCGGCGCAGGTAAAATAGACCTCGCTGCTACTCGTCTGCGCCGAGGTGCGGATCCTGACGGGGGCCGGAATCACCGCATCCACGCGGTTGCCGGTCATTATCACCGAGCTGGCCTTCGGAATTTCGACCGAATCGTCTCCCAATATCAGCACGCCCACCGAGGACAATCCCTGCATTTCGTTGTCGTTTACCCGCAGAATCAGCGGCGAGCTCAGATTATTCACAAATCCCTGCTGCGCCAACTGGGCCAGTTGCCAATAGAAACTGAACGACTCGCTCGAGCTGGGGAGGGATCTGGGCAACACCCCGTCCCACTGCGGTTCCAGTTCCGCCGCGCCAATCTTGGCATTGTGGTCGGGGCTGGCGGTCCCCGTGAACTGAATCACGATTTCCCCCTCGGCGTTGGGCACGATATTGTTGAACGTCCAGTCGTCGGCAATATCCGCCCCTCCGGCGTCCGCCACCACATCCAGGTCGGTCAGCACCTGCGCTCCGTTGATGGCCACATCGAAGATGCGCATGCCCTTGTTGGTCTTGGGATCGGTGTAGAAGATCTCCGCGAAACGCAGGGTGGTCTGATAAAAACCAGTCGGCAGGGCGTTGAACGTGTAGCTGAAGCTGCTGCCCCAGCGTTCCGACTGATAAAGGGCCTGATCGGAGGTCGATGGCGTGGCGTCGGCAATGGCGGCGGGAGGCTGGGGCTGGCTGAGCGCTCCGCCGCTGATGGTGATGGCTTTGGACTCCACGTCCGGCAGCCACTGGTTGGACTGGCTGTCGGTATACGCGGCTTTGCCCGCGTAAATCCTCACGGAAGCGGGGGCCGCGGGAACCGTGACCATGCTCGTCGCCGGGGTCGTATCGCCCTGCGGCAGCGGGTAACCCATGGCGATGGAAAGGCCCGTCAGCGTAACATTATTCGGATCGTACGGGACCAGATCCGCATCGAGGGGCGACAGAATCCAGAAGCCGGCGGTGCAGCCCTCCACCTGGTTCCGCGCGAACTGAACCGTCTGGGTGGCGCCCAGCACGAGTGCGCCGATGGTCAACCCCGAAAAGGAATTCTCCTCGAAAACGGCTTCGTTGAGCGACGACGGCAGCACCGTGCCGCCGCCGGCCGCAAGCTGGGGCGTCGCGGTTCCAAGATTCAGAATGATGTGAATCCTGCTCTGGAGCGCGCTGGCCGAACCGGCCGCCAGCTCTTCCTTCTTCGCCCGTAACCCACTCGCCGACGCGGATCCGCTCGCGAAAACCACTTCGGGCGCCACCAGAATGCCCGCCAGAAAGTCTCCCACTCCTTCAAAAGTCGTTCCGCTGACGCGCCATCCGCTGGCCTGGCCGCTGGCGAATATTCCCACTCCAAACGGCTGTGCGTTGGGGTTGGGAATGTCTTCCTCGAAATCGGCGAAACCGAACTGGCAGTTTTCGACGGTCAGTCCGGAGCAGTTCACCGGCCGGACTCCAATCGACACCACCAGGTTATTCACCACCGCTTGCACATCCGGATCCAGACTGCTCACCGGTACGCCCGCGAATTGTCCTCCCGCCGCGGTGAAATTGACCAGCGGCACGGCGAAATAAATCCCGCGCAGCGAAACATTGCTGACGCTATCCAGCACCACCAGGCCGTCGGCAAACTGACTCTCCTGGCCGGCCAGCGCCTGAATCACCACCGCGCCATCCTGGCAGGCTTTCAGGCCGATGTTGGAATGAGCGGTCTGGAAGCGCAACGGCGCCGTCAGCGAGTAAGTGCCCGGCATGAGACAGATTTCGGTGGGGGTCTGCAGACCCTGGTAGCGATCGAGAATAGTTTGCAGCGTAATAGCGCCGGTGAGATCGCCGGGCTGAACAGTGACCGAGCAGCAGCAATCGCAACCCGCTCCGCTGGCGGATGGCGGCCATTCGACGCGGCAGTCGGCGGCGGTGGAGGGAAAAGTCACCACGGCCAGCCGGGCGTAATGGTGGTGAATGCCCCGTGGATACGCGTGCTGGAGCGTCTCCACCGAGCCGTCCGCCGTGCGCGCGGCGAACGTCCAGAAATCGCCGGTGTGAAACAACCCGCCCGCCGGGTTCAGGTCGAAAGCCACGGTGATCCCGTTTTCGAGGATCAGGGTGGTGCCCGCCGGAGGGACGGGAATGTCGCCGCTGCCGCCAGCCACCAGGGTCGCCCACACCGTGACGCCGTCCTGTTCGTACACCTGGCCGCCCTGATCCCAGCGCTGGATGCGCGTGTGCCGCAGGGGATTCGTCTGGCCGCTGGTGAGCGGAAAGCTGGTGGCGGAAACGGTGGAATCGAGGGTGATGGTCTTCTGCGCGAAATTGACGCTGTCAATCTGGTGTAATTCTCCAGGCTGGCCGTTTAGTTCCTGATAATCGTCGGTAATTTCGATCCAGTTTCCCGGCGCGAAGCCGAGCACCTGATCCCGGCCCATGCTTTCCACCGATAGCTGGCTGGCGGGATTGCCCGCGGTGTTGGTCACCGCGGCGATGGCCGTGACCGCGGTGGCCACCGACGCGTCGTCGCGCGACCATTTGAAGGTGGCCCCCGCGCCGCCCGCCGTGCCCGCCTGATGGATTTCCACCCGGTAAAACTGGTTCTCCTGCCCGGTATAGCCGGTGTTCGAGGTGAGGCTGCACGGTCCGGAAGGAGTGGAATTGGTCAGCCCGGTGGAGAGCTGGCCGGCGGAAGGCTGAATCAGCGCCTGCCACGCCGGAATGGAGCTGTCCGAGGTGGCGCAGGTTACCCCGGCCACGCCGCTCACGTCCAGCAGCTTCACCTGCCAGACGGTCTGCAACCGGCCGCTGGTGTCCACGGCGATGGCTTTGTCCACCAGATTGGGATCTTCCAGATATGTCACCGCCCTGCGCCAGACATCCAAATAGGCCAGAAACGGCCCGTTGCCGGCGGGCAGCGCCGCCCCGGGCAGATGCGGCTGCTGGGTGTAACCGACGGTCACCTCCGCGGCGCCGGAGATTTGCGGAGCGCCCGACATTTCCTCCAGAGCCGGGTCCCACTGGGCCGCCGCCAGCGGTCCGTGATTTTCCGCGAGGAGCCCGTCCACATACATGCGGCCCGCGCCGATGGACAGCGCGCCGGCCGAGGCGGAAATCTTGAAGGCGAACGGCGTCGTCGACGGGTACACCGCGCCTCCCAGCGTGTCCAGCGTTCCGGCCTGTATGCGGCGGCTCAGTTCGGCCAGCCATTCGTTCCAGTCCGCATCCGTCTGGACGCGGCCCTGCTCCATCACCACGCCGCAATAATCGTTCGAGGGGTTGAACGTGAACCGGCTGTTATCGAAACTCATCTCGTCCTCCGCTCAATTCTGGTAAATGATACCGAATTCCAGGCCGACCGGAATATATTCCTGCATTCTGACGCGAAGGTCGGTTTCGCGCAGGGGCGCCAGCACAAAATGGAAGGCTCCCATTTCCCCGCCGTCGTCGGCGCCGCGGCGCACGGCATCGGGGGTGGAGGCCAGCAGCTTCGCATAACCGGGGTCGCCGTAGCGCAGCGAGAAGAAAAGCGGCTGGGGCGATTGCGGTCCCTGCTCGACGCAGGCGAATTGTCGCGGCGCGATCGCCCCTGGGGGCAGATAGCTGAAGCGCACGCAGCCCGCCTGCCTGCGGTCCGCCCACAGTGGCGCGTGGAAACTGTCGCCCGCCGCCAGTCCGGCCCAGACGATGCTGTCGGAAACCAGAGTCAGCAGGGTCGCGTGAACCTTGCCAATCACGGTGCAGCCGGTCAGCGTCAGCGCGCCGCCGCCGGAGGAACCATCCAACGCGGCGTAAGCAACGCCCGTGCGGGAGGTGGCGTCCACAATGCTGCTGGTCAGGCTCACCGTGGCCAGTTCGCCCGCCAGAATCCCGCCCAGAATGGACTGGCTCACCGTCGCCTGCAATCCCGACGGCTCCACCACCAGCGTGGCCTGGCTGCCGTGTTGCGCATCGCCCTGGGAAGTCAAAGCCCAGCCGGGAACCAGCGTGCAGTGCGTCACCGTCAACTGGCTTAACTGGCTGGGACTTCCCCCCGGCCGCGCAACGGGCGCTTGTACCAGGGCAATGGGCGACGGGCTGGCCGGCGCAACCGCCGAGCCGATCACCATCCCGTTCAGCGCGAAGACGCTCGACGGCGCGCCCGTCGCCACCATCTCCCCGCTCAGGATCAGCGTGGGCCGCGAACCGTCCGCCGCTCGCAGCTCGATGGTTGTTCCGGCCGGGAGATCCACCTCGAGACCGGGCGCCGTGTAAACGTCGCTGCCGGCGATTTCCACGGCAATCTGGCCATTTTCCTGTAATTCGCCCACCGCGTAATTCAGCGCTCCCTGCAAAGTGGAATAACGCGCCGGGCTGGCGGTATCGGGAAAAGGCAGCACCCAGGCTTCGTTCTGCACCGTGAAACCCGCCTCGCGCGCGTATTCCCCTCCGCCCATATGGGCATTAAAGCCGTAATAAAAGGATGCCTGCACGCTCGGCGAACTGCCTGCCGGGGGCGGCGGCAGCGCGATGCGCCCCAGTTCCGGATCGATGGCCGCCGCATAAGGGCTGCCGGCCGTGGGCACATTGATCCAGCTTCCGTCGGGGCCCGCAAGATTGCACACGCGAATCTGGTACGCGTTCAGAAGCTGGCCTCCGATGTACAGCGCCAGGCTGTTGCCCGCGCCGTAATAAGACGCCCCGGCCCCGCTCTGCAGGTCCGCGCACAAAACGCGGCGCCGCAGCCGCGCGGGCACATTGACGGGCCCGGCCAGCGCCGTTATCTCCGCGCCCTGGGAGACCGGATTGTTGAATAGCGGCATGTCGCAGCCGAGCGGGTTGAAACGGAAGCACTGCGGCGCGCCCGCGACAGCGGTGGCCCGCGACATGGTCAGGCTGTAAGCGTTCAAAGACCACAGGAAAATCCCGATGTTCTGAATGTTGTAGCGCCCGCGCGCGTCCGCGATCCGGCGCACGTCCACTTTGTGCGCCGTGCGGTCGAAGGCGGTGTCCATATAGAGCCCGGTTTTCCAGCGGCGCACGTCGGGTGCGTAGTAATTGTGCGGTTGCGGATGGTTCATGTACTGGGTGTCCCCCAGCACCTCGAAAAACTCCACCGCGTGAGCGCCCCAGCCGGTCACGTCGCGCGCCAGTTGCTCCATCACCAGCACCGTGCCCTTGCGGCGCCGAAACGAAATCGTGTTGGCCACTTCGGCGCGCGGGCTGGCCACCGCGGGGGCAATTCCGTTCACCGCCTGATAGCCGATTAAATCCCCGATATATGGAATCACCCACGGCGCGCAGGTCTCGATGAACTGATCGTCGTAGAGCTGATCCAGATCCTCGGCCACCGCGGCCAGTTGCTCGCCCACCAGCATCAGCAAGGATTCCAGCGGACCGCGCGCGGCCTTCGCCGTAAGCTCGGCGAGTTGCTGCTGCTGATCGGCCGTGAGCGGTGGCGTCAGCGCCTGCAGCGCCTGCAACTGGGCCTGCTCGGCGGTGCTCAGCAGCCTTTGCGACCGCGCGATCTGGCCGTCCTTCAGCCGGTAGAGCGCGGGCAGCAGATCGAAAAGCCCGGTCATAACATCACCCCCAGAACCACCTGGCCGGGATTGGGATCCAGCACCAGGATCTCCGCCGCCTGCGGCAAACCCTGCGCGGTGGCCACCGGCAGATACGGGAGAATGGTGGTGGGCGATCCCGAAGCGGGCCGCGTGATGGACACCGACTGCGCCAGCCACGCGTTGTAGCGGGAGAGGCTGTAGGTTGCGCCTTCGCTCGCCAGATCGCCCGCCGCGCTGCTGGCCACGGTATTGATCGAGATCACGTTCACCGCCACCACGCCGGGAACGGCCTGCAGGATGGCCGCCACCTCGTCCGCCGAAACGCCCTGACCGAAGGTGCGGTTCGCAAAACTAAACGCAGTAGTGAGCGCCTGCATGGCCGCGGCCTCCACCGTGGGCTGGTCGTAAGCGGGGTCGTGTTTCAGATTCGCCGAAAGACCGAAAAGCGTCTCGATAAACGTCAGCGCGTTGATGGGAATCATCGGATTTCCGTAATTCTGCAGCGCCGTTACCAGGTATGTGAGCGTGGGGTTTCCCGGCGGCAATGCCGCTCCGCCCACTCCCGCCACGGTCAGGAAAACTCCGCGGCCCGGCCCGCTGGGAATCCAGATCGCCGACGCTTTGGCGATTCCCGCGAAAGTGGCGGCGAAATTCTGATAGTCGGCCAGGGAGACGGCGCGTCCCAGCGTGAGCACGGTCTGGGGCGCGTTGGCGCGGATATCGCCCACCGTCTGCGCGTCCTGTCCTCCGGTGGCCGCCTGCGGATTGTTGACGCCGCTCACGCCCAGCGGCCGATCCAGCAGAGTGGTGATCGCGCCCGCCGCCACGTTCCCGGCCGAGCCCGATCCAATCCGGTAATTGGCCTGAATATTGTTCGTTCCCGTGGGCAACGTGGCGCCTTCCACGCCGTCGCCAAACAGCACGTCGGTGGTGCCGTCGGATTGATTCAGCGTCGCGTATACCTGCTGCGAAGGACCCTGCCCGTAGAGGCTCGGCGCCTCGGTCCACTCCACGGCGTTGGCCTGCACCTCAAGCGTGCTCTGGCGGCCCGTGGGCGTGGACGCCTGAATGAACGTCAGCGGCGATTGCTTCAGGGTGAAATCCTGATTGGGCGTGGCGGCCGATCCGCTGCCCATGATTTCGCTCACCGACTGCCCGTTCGTCGCCAGCCCCACATTCGCGTTCACGCTGGTCACCGTGCGGTCGTAACAGTTGAGCAGGTTATTCTGCAGCAGAAGGCGCGTGTGCGGGAAAGGATAGAGAACGGTGCTCACCGCGGACACCAGCGCGCATTCCTCCACATCCGGATCGCTCGCGCCCGTCAGCGCCAGCGTGAAAGAGAGAAGCGGCGCGGTCACCGTGCCCGGCCGGCCCTGCGAGTCCTGAACGTTGAACGTTAGCGGAGCGCTGGCCGCGCTACCCGACGACCAGGCCGGAATGGATCCATCCGCGTTCAGCGGCAGCGGTGCCGTGCCGATGATGGTCACCAGATCGCCCGGATTCAGCGTCGCGTAGCCGGAGCCGTCGTCGGGCACGAAAGAAACCACGGGCACACCGCTGTTCACGCTGATCTTCTGGCTCTTCCCCGACACCGCCACCGCCGGCACGCCCACCAGATCGGGCCGCAGGGTTTCCAGATCCAGATACGTGCCGTATAGAGGATGATCCAGCGGCTGTTCCGCCACGGCCTGTTGATCGCTCTGCGCCAGCACCATGGTTGTATTCAGCGGGAACTCGCTGGCCACGATGGCGAGGTCGGGGATCACGCGCGTGATCTTCGCGCTCAGCCCGAAACCCGAGCGCGACGCCGGGGAAACGGACTTCGCCAGATACAGGCTGATAAAACCCGATGGAGAACGCGAACCCTGCTGGTCCGGCCGGATCATCGCCACCCAGCTTCCGGTGACGATTTTGGGATAGGCCGCATCGAGATCGATGCTGTTGGAAAGCGCATAGTTCTTCCACTGCCAAGGCGACACCGCGGTGTCGATCAGAGAGCCGAGATTGCTGTCCGTGCTCTTGGTATTCAGCATGTTGGGATTGACCGCGTTGTAGCCGAACAGCGCGGCCCGCTGGCGCATCGCATAGAACTTCGGGTGAGATTGTGCGGGCGGGACGCCCCCGCCGCCCAGTCCCTCGCTCCACTCGACAAACGTGCGCTGGTTGATGGAGTCCGCGGTTACGGTGGTCACCAGCCGCAGATCCCACTGTCCGTTCACGGGCGTGTTCAGGCGCTCGTCGCCCACAATCAGGATCAGATCGCCGGGTTGCACCTGGGTGGATGTGCCCGCCAGATAGACGCTGGTGTCGCCGGTTGCGGGCTGCCATGGCCCTCCCGTCTGCACCGGCAGGGCGTTCCAGTCGGCCTTGGCCTGAATGGGCCCGGCGGTCTCGAACGTCTGCGGTTTTTGTCCCTGCACGGGGACGCTCTGCGCCTGCGTTCCGGTGGGAATGGTGATGGCGGGCGTGGAAGGGTCCGGAGTGTAACCCGGCGCCGCTTTCAGCGTGAACGCGAGATACGCAGCCGCCGAGACGCCCGGCGCCGGCTGATACCCGATGAGCCGCGACAGTTCGGTGAGCGAACGAAGCTGCACCGCGGTGCGCAGGTAGCTCTCGTTGGCCAGACGCTCCTGATAAAAAGTGAGGATGTCCAGCATCACCGCGGTGGCGTCCAGAAAGGCGATGGTGAAGTCGTCGCTGTCGCGGGTCTTTAGTGGCGCCAGCGCCGGATAGTCCGAGCTCGAAAGCCGCGCCAGCATCGATTCGCGGAACGTGGCCCATGTTCCCGTCCGGTAAGCGATAGCGGGAAGCCCCGGCAGGTTCGACTCCCCTTGGGGCGTGGCCACGCCGATTCCGGCGCAGCACCCGCAGGCGCAATTCGCATTTCCGCTACAGCTCATAGCACCTCACTTCCCGCCCATCATGACCAGGGTCAACTGGCCGCGATCGGGAAACCCGGGATCGTTGGCCAGACGCGCCACCTGGAACGCGCCAATCGGAATCTCTCCCGCGGCCAGATACTGACCGGTGCTCACACCCTGCGGCTGAAACGTCGTCGCCGTCACCGACACCACGCCGGCCACCGAGCGCGCCGCAGCGTATATGGGGCTCAGATAAACCGTCTGCCCGAAGGTGAAAGTGTCCGGATTAAACAGGCTGGCGCCCAGCACCGCCAGCAGCGATTGCTCGACATCCCTTTGGAAGTAGCCCGGATCGACGCAAACCTGCAGCACGATCTCGAGCGCAACGTACTGCGGCGACTCCACCTGCAGATCCTGGCCGGCCAGCCGGTAGCGCTCCACGTTTTTCTTCAGGCTGGCGGCCAGGGCGGTCGAAACACTCCCGCCGCCCTGCGGCTCCGCGGCAAGGAAGACGGTGTACCAGCTCCCGGTCCAGCGCAGCGTGGCCACCGCCTGGTCTATCCCCGGGGTGGATTCGGCCACGGATTCGTAATCGGGCATGGTGACGGCCCGCTCCTGCGTCAGGAAAGCCTGCGGGGCGCGACGGCGAATCTGGTCGCTGGTCTCCGGATCGACGCCCCCGGTAGCCGGCAGCGGATTGGCGCAGGACACGATGCGGGGATCGGCGGCCTGGTAGACCAGACTCTCCGCGCCGACGTTCCCAGCGGTCCCGTTGCCAATCCGGTAAGCGGCCACGAAGGAAGTGCCGGTTTGCGGGCTTTTGCCATTGGTGTTGTCGCCGAAGCGCAGGGTGGCCGCGCCGCTCGATTCCACCTCCATCACGAAATTCGGGCTGGTGGCATCGTCTTCCAGCAGGTTTTGCTGGGGCGTCCATGCGGTGGTCACGCCGTTCAGGGTTCCGGTCAGGCTGATTTCCGGCACCGCCGCGCTGGGATCGAAGTTCATCAGATCGTACGCGGAGAGGCTCGCATTGGGGGCCTCGGCAAAGCTCTGCACCGAGATCAACTGGGAATCGGAATTGAACTGGCTGGCCACGGTGGCGAGCGAGACGTTGTTGAACTGCTCCACCGTCACCGGCAGGTTCACGCCAACTCCGCCCGACGAAGGATTGTAGACCACCGCCAGATTGAACACGTCCGGGTTCTGCTGATTGCCCTGCGCGATCACCCCGAACGACTGCGCCCAGCCGGCGGGATTGGTGGCTTGGACGGTCAGCCAGGCGACGTCGCCGGTATCCACCAGGTTCACGGTCCCCGCATTCGCCAGCATGGTGGGAGCGGCGGGAAAACCCGCGGGCGGCGTGGCCGGCGGCGTGTAGCTGGCCGGCACCGCGATGAACTTCGAAAGCTGGTTAATTTGTTTCGCTATGGAATTGAGCGGAAGATCGGGGAAACTCTCCACCACCACCGGCGGCGTGGAGCCGGGCGCGTAGACCACGGCCAGATCGATGTTCGCAGGGTGCGCCGCATTGGCGGCCGCGGTGACGCCGAAATTCGACGGCCAGCCGAACAGATCGGCCGCCTGAATCATCAGGCAGACGATGCCATTCGAGTCGGTCAGGCTCACCGCGCCGGCGCCGCTGAGCATCACCGCTCCCGGAGTTACCGGGCTGCCTGCCAGAGGCAGCGGGACGGCCTGGGTGATGGGGCTGTCCGGGATGGCCGGCCGGAAACGGACCGGCAGCGGGGTGGGCGCGGTCGGCTGGCAACGGTTGGCCGTAATATTACCCGGATAAAACATATTAGCCGGGTAAAATAGCCGGGGCGCCGGAACCGTGCCTAACTTGATGTTCGAAAACGACAGGCCCTGGTCGGCCAGCACCACGTTGCCGAGCACGATGCTGACATCGGTGACCGTCTGCTGGTCGCCGCTGGAATTCAGAAAGGTAGAGGAGAGGCAGACCGGGAACGGCAGCGCGTCGTCGGAGGACCACTGAATCTCGGTCGCCGGCGTTGATTGCTGGATGGCTGGAGCGACGATGGGCAATCCGGTCCCCAGTTCGAAGAGCGGGTCCACCAGCGTCTGGCCGCTGCCGTTCGTGGTGGCCACCTGGGTCAGGCGAACCGCGCAGCGATGGCGTATATCGGCGTCGGCCGCGATTCCGGTTTGCGGGCCCAGGACTTCCTCGAAGATCAGCACGTCGCCGGGCTGGAGGTTCGGAAACGTGCCGGCCAGCGTGGCTTCGGTGGAGCCGGCGGGCAGGCAGCAATCCGTGTCGCCCCAGGTGTAGAACGACATTTGATTGTGTTCGGGATAAAGAACGGCATCCTGCATCGGCTCGAAGACGGTGACGCCGGCCACCAGCGCGGCTTCTTCGTTGCCCGAACCGACGGCCAGGCTGGCGGGCATGCCCGGCGCATAGGTGTAAAAGCGGGTCTGGGTGCGATCCATGAAAACCTGCGCGGTCACCTGAAGCTGCACCCAGGCGCGCGCATTGCAGCCGTCGTGCACGTGATAATCCACCAGCAGCGCATGGCGCCTCAGCGAGACGCGGCTGCGCGCGGTTTCGATGTAGGCTTCGGTGGCGATGGCGTCCTGGCGGTAGCTCAGGTTGTCGCCCACGTAGGCGATGAGCTCGGCCAGGGCCACGCCGAGGTCGGCCTCGCTGGTCGCGCCCCAGTTGGGCAAAAGCTGATTCAGGCGGTCCAGCAGGATGGAGCGGAAGCTGCCGTAGTCTTTTGCGAGGTAATTGATGGGCGGGGGCGTGACGGCCGCCGGCGGGCAGTTGGGGGTCTGCGGGAGGCAGTCGAAATCCGGCCCGCATTCCACCTTGAAGGAGAATTCCACCTCGGCCAGTTGCGGATCGAACCCGGCCAGCGCCTCGGTCAGGTCGAACGGGTCCTGCTGGGCCCCGGTGGAGTCGTTCACCAGCCGCAGCGTGTAGGTGGAAAAATCGCCGGCTTCATTGGTGCGGATCACCAGCACGTTCGCCGCGTTGGCGAGGGCGGCGAAATAAGCCTGCTCCTGCGGATTGGCCAGCGGCGGCGGCGTGGAAGCCGGCGAGAGCCACTGGACGGCGATACCGGTTACCGTCTCCCCGCCTTCGATCAGAACGTTCGCCGACGTGAGACCCGTGGGCGCGGGCCGCAGACAATGCACCAGCAGCGTCTGCTGGCGGGGGCTGCCCAGCGCGATGGCGTCATGATCCAGAACCTCCAGATAATCGATGCCGTTGACGTTCGGATTCCCCAGGACGGCGGCCCTGCGGTTGTCGCCGCAGCAGTTGTAGATCATTGCGAGCTACCCCCATATACGAAGGTCTGCACCTGGGTGACGTCGGTATTCAGCGGCGCATAGGTGACCGTCACGGTGAGCACCGCGTCCGCCACCGCCGCCTCGACCGACAGCACCCGGACGTAACCGCTCAGCCATTTCTGCAGCGCGCCCTGCACGGCAAACTGCGTGGCGGCGGCCATTTCGACGCTGTTCGGCGCGAAGGGGAGCTGCAGCAGACCGCTGCCGAAGTCGGGCAGGTTGACGCGGTTGCCGGGCGAAGTGAACAGCACGGTCTCCACCAGTTGCTGGACATAGTCGTTCAGCGATGCGGCTTCCGCCGTGCGCCCGCGGCCGTCGAACTGATAAGGAAAGTTGAGGTACATAGCGATGCCTTTTCGCCGCGCTCAGGTGGCCAGCACCCGCACCTGCGCCACCACCGGAACCAGGGGCGTGCCGGTGGGGACGCAAACCGCCACCCCGGTCATGATGGCCACGGGCTGACCTTCCGACAAAACCTGCACCGCGCCCACCACCCACTGGGCGGTGACGCAGGGTCCGTTGCCCACCGGAGGGACGAAAGCGCACCCGGCCACCGTCCACGGCGCGGCGATGGTCGCAATCGGCATGCCGGACACCAGCACGCGCGGGCTGGGGACCGTGGGAAGCGCCTGTCCGCCGTGCGCGCACATGACGGTGGCTCCCATATGAAGAATCGGCGCGGGCATCTCAAATCACCGTCAGGGCGTCGATGTTGATGGCCACCGCCGGGCCAATCATGGTGATCATGGCGCCCTGCCCATTGCTGATATAAATTCCGGTTTCGTTGACCACGATCATGGCCCCGCTGACGCTCTTCAGCACGATGCCGCCGGTGATGGGCGAAGGCGGCGCGTCGCTCACCATGATCATGTTCTGGCCGGTGGTCTGCAGCAGAATGTTCTGCCCCGGCGGGATGGCCGGCGGCGCGGTAGCGAAGATGGGGACGTCCGCCACCAGTCCCCAGAAACCCCCGGTCCAGATGGGGTAATCCGGATTGCCCTGCTCGAACTCCACCCAGACCTGGGAGCCGATGGGCGGCACGATGAAGCAGCCGGCCTGGATGCCCGCCGCGGGCACGCAGGGCATGGCCCAACTGGAAGGAAGCTCGCCCAGCACATCGGGCACCTGCAGCAGAACGCGGCCGATCTGTTCCGGATCGAGATTCTCGATGACCAGCCCGCGGTACTTGCCATAGAAACGTTTCGGGTTGACACCCTCAATGGGATCCTGTGTGCTCATACATTCACCGATGAAACCGTGGAAACCAGGCCGTTGCGAGTGAGCGTGAAATTCTGCTTGTACTCGCCGCGCTTGATCTTGTGGGTGACGCTTTTGACGTAATAAAGGCCGTCGAAGGCCGGCCCGGCCCCGCGCACTCCGACAAGCTGGCGGGCCTTGAGAATTCCTCCGTAGCGCGTGACATCGAGGGTGCCCTCGCAGGTGACTACTTCCGCGTATTGTGCCGACGCCGCGAGGCCCATCATGATGGTCTGCGGGATGGGCCGCTTGGCCATGTCGTCGCGAAAGGGCGCGAGGTCCCCCATGATGTTGGTGGGCAGCGGGGGAATCGCTCCCAGCGGCGGACTCAGCGGCGTGATCGGCGGGACCGGGATGGGAATGGTGACGCCGGCTTCTTCGACGTAGATATATAAAATCGGAATTCGGTTCTTTTCCTGATCGAACGTGAAATGGAGGCTTTCCACGTTGGTATAAGCGTCCATATCGGAGCTCAGCGCCGGCTGCACGGGCCCCACCTTGATCTGCGGCCCCCAGTAGGCCTTGCTGACGCCGGGCGTGGGTCCGGGATCGAGATAGAACACATAGCCGACCTGCTCGGCCAGCGAACGAATATAATCGTAATCCGTCCCCTGCTGGCTGGGAATCCGGTCGATGGGGATAGGAACGTCGATCATTACGCTGGGAATTACCAGAGGTATGATGCCGAAAACGGCGTATTTTGCCAGCAGGGCCAGCACGCGCACCTCCGCCGGACAGGCGGGGAACGGAAAACCGCTCCACAAGGACTGATTCATCAGGGCGGTAAGATCCTTGCCGGTGATGGTCAGCGTGGAGTTGGAGCCCTTGTCCCCCGGGGAGATCTGATTGTTGGTGATGATGCCGTCAATCAGGACGTTGGCCACGCCGTTGACGGTAGCCGTCAGGATCACCCGCATGAACAGCACGGGCAATCCGCCGGTGAGCAGAAACAGGATCTGCAGCGGAGACTGTTTGTCGATGCTGAAGGTGAGTTGAAACCCGCTGGCGCCGACGTCCTGCACCTTCACCTCGACCTCGGCCAGCGCGTCCATTACCGACCGCGGCGGGGTCTGGGGAAAGACCGGTCCGATCATCAAACTCAACTGGACGCTGTCAAGCACCGCTTCCACCCGGAATGCCCTGGGGCATGGTGATGCTCAGAACCGTGCCCGGCGTTTTCACCACATCGGCTGGCCGGATGGCGCCATTGGCGTCGCACAGGAGCCAGAAAATGAGCGGATCGCCGAGGTATTTGGCGGCGATGAGGTCGAGACGGTCGCCCTGGCGCACGGTGTGTTGAGCGACGGTGGCGAAGTTTGGCGCGCCCGGCTGGGGCACAAAACGGCGCGCCAGATACGTGATGGCCTGGCCGCCCGGCGCGGTGTACTGCAAAGTGGCGGAGCCGTAATAGCGGCTGTCCGTTGGGAAGGTGACGGCGGGCACGGCGCCCATGGCGATGAGAGCCTGCAGCGGATAATTCATGGTAATCCTGCCAGTCCCAGAACGCTGATGGCCACGTTGGCGGCCTGGGACGCCAATTGTTCTTTATTGCCCAGATAAGTCATGAAAATCCGTCCGCCGGGGTGCTGGAAGCCCAGATCGTCCACGTTTAATACGCGCATGCCCAGGCTGATTTTGGCGCGGATGGGATTCAGGTTGGGGTCGAACGCTTCCTCGGTGATGGAGAAATCGGTGAGCCGCACCGGCACCACGCGGCTCTTGCTCCAGACGAAAAGCGTCAGCGGCTGCTCCAGCGGGATGATCTCGAGGGTGCCCGAATTGGCCATGCTGTCGTCGGCGAGCAGCGTCTCGACGGTGGGGTTGATTAGCATCTCGAGCTGCGCCAGTTGCGGATGCAGCCCGTACCGGACGGTGGTCGGATACTGATTGGGGAACTCGAGCTGGTCGGTGGCATCGAGTTCGGCTTCAATCTTGATGGTCTCGATGGCCGGACCACGCAGGCGCAGGGCATCGACGCGGACTCCATCCTGGCCGCCGGGCACGGCCTGGATCTGCAGGGACCGCGTCAGCGAATCGGGATTGTACTGCAGCGCGATGACGCCCAGCAGCGCGGAAGTGTCCGGGTCCATGGTGACGATGCCGCCGCGGACCAGCCGCGGAGAGTTGGGGAATCCGCTCATGCGGGGCCTCCGAACAACGCGCCGCGAAGACGGCCAAGGGCGGCCAGGGAGACGCGGCGCCAGCCGCGTCCTTCTCTCTGGACATCGCGAGAATGCGGCTGTCGCCACGCCTTGGACATAGCCGCTTCGGCCAACGAACCCGATGCACCTGTGAGGGCGGGGCTGAGAGCCCCGCGCAGGCCGAGGGCCTGCCCGACAAGGCAGCCTGCCGTCACCGGACGAGCACTTTCGAAGGTGTCCGCGAGGCGCATTACCAGGCGATCCGGTTCGTTTGTGTGCAAGGCCGCGAAGGTCATCGGTCTGTCTCCTCAGAAAGGCAACATACCTTTCAGTTTTTCCTGCGCCTTGGCCTTCAGACGCAGAGTCGTGGTCATGCCCCAGCATGCGCCCGGATCGGGCGGGGAAGGCGCCGGGAACGGGCCGGTTGCCTGCAGGGCAAGTCCGGGCGACTTACTGGTGTTCGCCAGAGTGGTGACGAAGGTGGTGGCCACCTCTTTCGAACACGGGCGGATATTATCGGCCGCATCCACGAACAGCGAATCCGAAATGGACATCGAACTATCGGCTTTCCGCTGCGCCAGGTAGTTACAGGCAAACGACTCGATTTTGTCGGCCAGGGTCTTGATCACGTCCGGCGCGTTGGTCAGGTTCCCGGTGGCGTCGAAGGAGCCGCCATACATGGTGAGGAAGGTTTTGGCGCGCTGATCCCAGGCGGCGGAGGGAGCTTTGGGGGACGCCGCGAAATAATCCTCGAGGGCGTCGGCAATCCCCTTGCCGGGCGGAATGGCCGGTACATCCGCGCCGGAACTGCCGCCGCTGGTGCGAGCCACCAGGAAACCCGCCACGTCGCCTTCCAGATTACTGGCGGCGCCATAATCGTCGCCCGTGAACTTGCTGGAAACGTTCCGCGGTGCTTTGGGAGAGCGCGCCCGATCAATGGCCAGGCTGGCCGCGCCGCCGCCCAGGTCCCCCAGCCAGGTGACGATTTCAACGCCGCTGCCGCCGAAACTGGGGAACGGAAGGTTTGGCGTATCGACAGGCCCGATGCCCGGAACCGAGACAGTGGCATTGCGCGCGTCCAGCGCAATGATCACGTGGCCCATATCCACTTTTCCGCTTTTTGCGGGCGTGTCCTGGCTGAGCTGCAGGGCCTGGTACAGGCCGCAATCGAACAGCGAGACGGGATCGCGCGGGTATTTGATTCCGCTTTTCGTGAACGTCTGGAACCCGGCGATGCGGCTGGCGCTTGCCTGGTCGCCGAAATCGACGCTCCAGGGAGTGCCATAGTAGAGCCCGCGCAGGATTTTGATCTTCTCCTCGTCCGTGGAGATGCCCGCGGCGGCCATTCTGGATTCGGCTTCGCGGACCAGCGCGACGAACTCGGCCGCGGTGCCGGCCTTCTTGAAGCTTGTCGTGCAGGGCTTGCCGGAGGTCGACTTCGCTGTGCCCGGGGCGGTGGGCTTGCCGCGTAACACGTGCGGCGGGTCGGTCCGTTCCGCGGGGTTGTTTTGAAAATAGTCCCACCCCGATGCGCCAAATGGGACGTTCACGGCGGCGGTGCTGAGACCGGCGTTGGCCAGCGTCCACTCGGCAAATGAGTTGCTGTTGGGCCCGGTCACGGTGGCCGGGTCATAGATCACGTCTTTCGCCTCGTATTCATTGGCGGACGCCACCACTTTGGCGGCTTCGGCGCAGGATGCGGGAACGGCCTGGCAATCGCCTTCCTCTTTGAGGCCGGCGGCGCTGACCACGTGGCTGTGGAGCATGCCCTTGGGCTGGTCGAAGTCGGGATCGACTTCGACATGTTGCTGACCGCCGCTCCCGGTCACGTTGATCACGGCATGACTGAAGCCGACGCCGGCCACACTCAGGTGGAACCTCTTGATGGGCACGAAGCAGAGCTCGACGTTGCACGCCTTCCCGGCCGGCGCGGGCTGGCGCTGCAGCCGCACGCCGGAGATGCCGGTGAAGGTGGACGGGACCGCGGCGCCCGCGGCGATACCGCGCGCATTGCGGTCCGCTTCCCATTCCAGCGGGTCGTACGCGGGTCCCACCGGAAAGCGGGCGGGCATGAGTCCGGGCGATGTTGCCTGTTGCAGCGTATGGGTCAACTCATGCGCGAGCAGGCTGCGTCCTTTGCCGGAGTGTGGTGCGTACTGGCCTTCGCCGAAGACGACGTCGCTTCCCACCGTGTAGGCCAGCGCGTTCACGGCGCGCGCGGACTCCGCGGCTTGCGTGCCGGTGTGCACGCGAACCTGGCCGAAGCTGTGCCGAAACCGCGATTCCATGAACGAGCGAGTGCCCGCATCGAGCGGCTGGCCGGGTGAGCGCAGGACCTCATGAACGATGGGCGGCGCACCGTGGGATGGACTCGCCGCGCTGGCCGCCTTTCGCTGCAGCGTCTTCTTTTCCTTGCACTCCTCGCATTCTCCCGATCCGCCGGATGATCCGCCGCAGGCGCACTTACGCTGAAGCGGCGTCCCCGCGCTCATGATGGATAGAGACCATCGCGGACGGGCAGCCGCTCCATCCATCACCTGATCCGCTACGCGGTCGGCCTCCCGCTCGAAGGTGTCGCCCTGGGGAGCGATCCGCAAACCGGTGGCCCGCGCGGGAGCGGCGCTTTGTTTCGAAACGAGCGCGCGATTCATGGCTTCAACCCTCTTCCGATGGCCCCGCCCACGCGCGTTCCAAACTTCCGGCTGCCGGATGGGCCGGATTCAAAAGGCATGCGGCCGAGTTTCAGGACCGGCGTACGGTGGGGGCGAGCCCAGATGGCGCGGGTTGCGGGGTCTGCCAATGCACGCCGCAGCTCCGCTTCCAGCCCTTCCAGCAGGGTGCCGTGGTCGGCGGGTTCGAATCCGCCGAGGACAATCCGGTCGATGGTGAGATGGATGCGGCTCATATCCAGCGGCTCATCTCCAGCCCCGCACTTCGGTCTCGGAAAGCGGCCGCTCGATCTTCTGCGCTTCCATGACGGCAGCCTCCAGCAGGTGCTCCATGCCCACCGGCTGGCCCGCCGCCGCAGCCAGAAAAGCGGCATTGAGAGCGATGTTCCGGATGTTGCCCCCGGCCACCTTGAGCTGCGCGAGTTTCTTCGCATCCAGATTCCGCGTGGGCGTGCCGGCGGGAAAGATCCTGCTCCAGATGGCCTCGCGCTGGGCGGCGTCGGGGAACGGGAAATTCACGATAAAGCGCAGACGGCGCTGGAAGGAGCGGTCGATGGACGATTTCAGATTGGTGGTCAGGATGGCGAGGCCCTGATAGGACTCCATGCGCTGCAGCAGGTAGCCGACTTCGATATTGGCGTAGCGGTCGTGACTGTCGCGGACTTCGCCGCGTTTGCCAAACAGCGCGTCGGCCTCGTCGAACAGCAGCAGCGCACCGCCTTCCTCGGCCGCGTCGAACACCTGTTTCAGGTTCTTTTCGGTTTCGCCGATGTACTTGCTCACCACCGCCGAAAGGTCGATGCGGTAGAGGTCCAGCGCCAGCTCGCGCGCGAGCACCTCCGCAGCCAGAGTCTTGCCGGTGCCGCTCTCGCCCGAAAACAGCGCGCTCACCCCGAGTCCCCGGCGGCCGCTGGCGGAGAAGCCCCAGGTTTCGTACACCTTCATGCGGTGCCGAACCTGCGCGGCCAGATGGCGCAGGGTCTGTATCTGCAGCTCGGGCAGGATCAGGTCGCTCCATCCCGCCGCAGGCGTCAGCCGTTGCGCCAGGTTTTCGAGACGCGGCCGGGCCAGAGAGCGGCACAGGTTCCACAGCTCGCCCGCATCCACCTCGCCTTCGCGCAAGGCCGCCAACGAGCCGGTGGATTGAATGGCGCGGGCGCTGAGCCGGAACTGTTCCGCGAGATCGTCGAGCGCGCCATTCAGATTGACGGCGGCGTCGCCGAGCGCATTCCGCCACAGCCGTTTCTGCTCGGCCGGCGGGGGCTTGTTCACATCGAAACGAAGGAAAGGGCGGTTCAGGCGGACCGGCTCCGCGCTGGCCAGCATCACCAGGCCGGACAGCCTCTCGGCCAGATGCCGGGCGGAAGCGGTGAGCCCCGCGGGCCCGCATTCCATCAACAGGGCGCCCGGCAACAGCAGCGCTTCCCTTTCCCAGAGCAGCGCAAACCGATCGAGGTCGGGCCCCGGCGGAGGCAACTCTTCCGTGCGCAGAGTGAACAACTGCAGCCCGCCGTTCGCCGCGATCAGGGCGGCGGCATCCTCCTGACCGTGAGCGTCGTCGCCGCAAAGGTGCAGCAGCGGCGCGGGCTGGGATGCGCTCCGCAGAACGCGCACGGCCTGGGAGGCCACGGCCTTGTGCTCTTCGGCGATCCAGTCCGGAAAGGGACTGGGATCGAGCAGGGTGCGCAGACGCGGATCGGGCAAATTCAACCCGGCGAGGTAGTGCAGGATGCGCTCGTCAATGCGCACCGGCGCGGCGGTGAGTCCGTGGCCGGGTTCCACATCGATCAGACGGTAGCGCCGCAACGGACGCGAAGGCGCGAAGGCGCTCCAGTGAGGCTCGGCGAGCACGGCCATGGCCACGCCGAACGTGAAGCGGGAGCACTGCGCGGCCAGCTCGGAATCCATCTCCACGCCGGCGGCCAGCAGAACGATGTCGCGCTCGAACGGGGTTAACCCGAAAAGCTCCGAGAGCCAGGCGATGGCCGGGGGCGCTTCCATGGCCGGACGGACGGTTTCCGCGGCGTCCTGGCCGGTCAGGCGCGCCTTCAGGCGGGCGAATTCCGCCACCAGACACCGCTGGTTCGCTTCGGTCCACGGGATGGCTAATGCCGTCTCGGTCATACGGTGAGTTTCGGCCCGATGAAAACGGGCGGTGGCGGTGTCCATTGCACCTGGATGGGGCTCTCCACGCCGTCCACCTGCAGCCGCGCCAGGTACGCTCCGGCGGCGAGGGTGGGGAACTGGAATGCGAACGTATCGGTGGGCGCGTCGAAGATGGGCGCGGGTACGGAGGTCCCCGCCAGCGCCAGCGACACGCTCTGATTGGGCAGCACCTGCGGCTTGCAGGTGAGCGTGACCAGCGTTCCCGCGGCGTTGGCCACCGCCGCGCCGGGAGCGAAGGGCAGAATGCTGGGCGCGACGGGCAGCGCCAGAATGTTGGTCGAGCCCACCACCACGCCGCCGGAGGCGAGAAACAACAGCGACAGGTTGTAAACGCCCGCCGGGAAGTTCGCGGGATCGTCGGGCACGGTGAAAGTGACCACGGTATCGCTCACCGTGGCTGGCGCGAACGGAGGATAGACGATCCCCAGCCGGGGATTGGTGAGCACCACCTGGCTGGCTCCGTTGAGCGATTCGCCGGTGATGGTCACCTGGTCGCCGGGGACGGCGGCGCTTTGACCCGTGGGCGGTTGCGCCGCCAGCAATTGCGCGGGCAAACCGGCCTGGACTACAAGATTCCGGCTCAGAACCGGCAGCGCAAAGGAGATCGGCACCTGCGGCTCAATCAGCACCACGGAGACCTGAAAAGGAAAAGTCGGGCGATAGTCGGCTTTCAGCGCCGTCCAAAGCCAGGCCATTTCCTCGCGGCCCAGCGGGGCGGGCGCGATCTTGATGGTCTCAATCTGGTCGGCGAGGCCGGTTGTGGCAAGGGAATCCCACAGCGGATTGGTGTGCGGCACGGCGCTCAGGGCGTTGCGGATCAGCGACCGCGGCAGAATGGGGTTCTCATGCAGCATCAGGATGGCGTAGCCGAGCAGCGCTTCCGCCTGGGTGTCTTCGGAGGCGTAAGCGGTCAACAAATAGTGCAGGTCCAGGGCGAGCGGGGGGCTGTGCAGCCGCGTGCCGCCGTCGGGACCGACCGAGGGCATGCCGATGTTGCGCCACGACCCGTTCGGCGTGACCTGATGCAGAAATAGATTGGCCTGCAGGGGGGTGGAGCCCGTGGCCAGGTTGTGCTGGATGATGTCCGGGGCGATGGCAGTAACCAAAACGCTGCTCAGCACGGACGTGGGGCTGTTGTAGACAAGATTGAGGCAGTATTGCAGCACCGCCGTGACACCGGAGATGGCCAGGGCGTTGCTCATGCCGCGCTCTCATCGACTGCGCTTGAGGTATTCATCGAGGTTCAGAGATTTGCGCACGGGCCGGGGGACGGCGGGCGCGGCGGCCGGTGGCACGGCGGTGACCTCTATGCGGCCGATATGGATCTGGATTTCGTCCGTTTCCAGCGGCGCGAACGGCGCCCGGCCCGAAGGCGTCTGCCGCTCCATTCTTATCGGGCTGATTTGCTGCGAATGATGGCGCGGCGGCCGGGCGGGCTCGGGAGGCTCCGCGGCGTCGGTCGATTCGCGGTCGCCGGTGGGGAGAACCGCGTACGTCAGCGCTTCGCGCGGCGCGATTTGCTCCAGCAACGGCTGGAAGTCTCTGCTGGCCGGCGCATCCTCCGGCGGCGGTGCGACGGGAGGGAGGTCGACCGGCCGCGGATTGTGCGCGCCTGGTGCGGGCTGGTGCGCGGCGTGCGGCAGCGGATTGGATTGACGCGTGACCACCCCGTTGGGCCGCGGCGCGCGGGAAGGTTCGGGAGCCCCAGCTTCGGTCTCGACTTCGAGGGGGAGACCAACGGGCTCCGGTTCCGGCCGGGGAGCGCTGAACAGCGGCCGCAATACGGGCCGGATGCCTTCGGGCGGATGGACCGCGCTTCGCGCCAGCCGTTGCAGATAGCCGCTCACGTCTGCGCCACCTCGATATAAAACGAACGGCGCGGCTCGCTCAGGGAGAGGATTTCGTTTTCGCTCCAGCCATAGGCGGAGGCCAGCGTGTGCACTTCCAGCAGCAGGCGCCTGGCTCGCGCCTCCACTTCGGTCCACAGGAATGCGGTCACGTCCAGGGTCTCTTCCCACTGGTTGCCGCAGGTGGGGCAGTTGAGCGTGAGACGCGTTTCGGCCAGCGGGTCGGCGAGGGCCATCTGGTCACCGGCTTCCTCGATGTCCTCGTCGGACCAGGCCGGGGGCTCGCCCTCGTCGAGGCGGCAGGCTTCGAGAAGCCGGACGGCGGCCATGCGCTGGTCGGTTTCACCGGCGGCGCGCGCCAGATCGCGGCTGGTGGGCAGGCGAAAGGAGTGCCCGTGGACGGTGACTACGGCGGGCGCATCGGGCGCGGGGTCCGCGGTGAGCGAGCGAGCGTCCATCGCGAACTCCACCTTTTCGCCGCAGCGCTCGCAGGAGGCCCAGGCTTCCAGCCGCGGCCCGAAGCTGGCGCAACGCAACTCGGCCAGGGCCTGGTTGCGGCGTCCCAGGGGCCAGTCGGCCAGGCTCGCATACGACGTTGCCGGGAGCGCCGTGCCCAGCGCCAGCA
>CAYVPZ010000005.1:0-8315 GCA_964453955.1 uncultured Solibacteraceae bacterium
GAGCCGGGCAGCAGCGTCGCGACGATGCCGGTGCGCGCCAACAGCGCGGTCTGGGCTTCGTCGATGTAGATGAGGTGATCGATGCTGGCGGCTCCGGTTTCCATTCCCAGCTCCACGGCGCGGGTCCTCGATCTCTGGCCGGCATGCAATTTCACGCCGAAGCCGAGCTGCCGCGCGGCGCGGAGAAACTCCCGGCACTCCTCGTAGCCGAAGGCGTCTTCCTCATACTCGACGTCGACGAACTGGGCCAGCCTGCGCCGCCGAATCACCGGCAGGAGACGAGTCAGATAATCGCGCGGGCCGCCGCCGCTGAACGCCGCCGAGACCATGGCCGTCGACACCACCGGGATGGGCCGGTCATGCAGGGCCGCGTGGATGCGCAGGATCTTCAGCTCGCCGGCCTCGCTCACCCCGAAGCCCGATTTCGCCTCAATGGTGGTGGTGCCCTCGCGGACGCAATCCTGGATGGTGCGCAACGCCTGGCGCTCCAGCGTGCTGCCGGACGTCAGCTCGATCTCCCTCGACGCGGCCACCGGCGGACCGGACGGCTCGCCGGAAATCAACGCCTCGAATTCGGCCAGACGCGGAGGCCCGCACACCAGGTGCGTGTGGCTGTCGACGAATCCGGGCATCACCACGCGGCCGGCCGCGTTGATCTCGATGGCATCGCGGGCCACCGCGAGATTCTCCACGCGCCGGGTGGGGCCCACTTCGCGAATCAGCCCGTCGACAATGAGAACCGAGCCATCCTGCAGCAGCCCAAGGTTGCGCTGATCGCTGCCGCGCCGCGGCCCGGCGGGACCGCGAAGCGTCAGGAGCTGCCGGGCACCTCGAACGAGGATGGGCCTGCCCATGGGTTACGAACAGAATACAGGTGGAATGTCGTAACTCCAGGCCAGAACAAGACAGGAACAGAGTGTTTCCAGGGTGATCGCCCAGGACGCCAGCTCCGAGCGTTCGGGTGAACACCTGTCCTGCTCCTGCCTTTCTTTACTGAGATAGCGCCGCCTCTGGTCCGGGCTTATGCCGCAGGCACGAGCACGTCCGGCTGCGCAGGCCGGACGTGCTCCGGGCATCAGCGTCTTTCGTGCAGCCGCCTGGTGTGGTGGAACGGAATGCGGCTATGGCTGTGGTGAGCGCCGCTGCCTGCGTACCAGACCGTCGAAAGAGCAGCGCCCACGGTTTGACCTGGGGTCATCTGGTTGCCTGAAGCTGAATCATACTCTCTTCCTCGTCCGCTGTCTTTACTCCCCGCGGTAATAGCACCACGGACGAAAAAGGAGCTTGACCGGCGGTCCTGTTTGATGTACGGTGTCTCTGTACACAGTACAATCATGAGCCGGCCTTTTACGATTCGTATCGATGTCCGCTCCTCCGTGCCCGCGTACCGGCAGATTGTGGATACGCTGCGCGCGCGGCTGGTCGAAGGCGGTTTGCCGCCCGGACACGCCCTGCCTCCGGTGCGGCGGCTGGCCATGGAACTGGGGATTCATTTCAACACGGTGGCGCAGGCGTACCGGGAACTGGCGAACGAGGGCTGGCTCGACCTCCGGCACGGCCGCGGCGCCACGGTCATCGTACGTCGGGCCGCCCCGAGGAGGCCACGCGCGCGGGATTCGCACGTTTTCCGCGAGCGCCTGCGGCAACTGGTGGCCCAAATCCGCGCCGACGGCCTGCCCGCCGCCCGCGTCGCCTCGGAACTGAAACTCCTGGCGGAAAGTCTGGAGGAGTCATGAAAGCACTGCTGTGGTTGGCCGCTATCGGCCTGTTCGCGCAATCGCCCGAAGAGCGCACCCGGACAGCGCTCGATCAACTGCTGTCGCAAAAGTACGACGCGTTCTACGCGATGTTTTCACCCCGCATGAAGGGCCTCATCAGCCTGGACACCTTTTCGGCGCAGATGAGACAGATTGCCGCTCTGGGCCCGCCGCGCAGCGTGGATGCGCCGCGCACAACCCTGCTGGGCGGCGACACGGTGGTGGCCATCGCGATCCACTGGGCGCCCGTCTCGCTGGATTTCCAGGTGAGCTGGAACAAGGAAGGCCAGGTGGACGGCACGTATTTCCGGCCCGCCGCCGCGCCTTCCTCGGCGTGGCAAAGTCCCTCATACGCCCATCCCGAGTCCTTCACCGCGACCGAGCTCACCGTCGGCGAGGACATGTGGAAGCTGCCCGCAACGCTCACCGTCCCGAAGGGTGCCGGCCCATTCCCCGCGGTGGTCCTGGTACACGGCTCCGGACCCGAGGACCGCGATGAAACCGTCGGCGGTGCGAAGGTGTTCCGGGATCTCGCCGAGGGACTGTCGTCGCGCGGCGTGGCCGTCCTGCGCTACGTCAAACGCACCGAGCAGTACCCGCAACAGTGCGCGGCCGACCCGAATTTCACCGTAAATCAGGAGACCGTGGAAGACGCCGTGCGGGCGGCCGATGTGGCCCGGAAACAGGCCAATATCGACCCGGCGCGCGTGTTTGTGCTGGGCCACAGCCAGGGAGGCTACCTGGCGCCGCGGATCATGAAGCGCGATCCGAAGCTGGCCGGCTTCATCGTTCTGGCGGGCAACGTGCGGCCGCTGGAGGAGCTGGTGGTGGAACAGACCGAATACATCGCCCGCCTGCAGGGCAGCCTCAGCGCCGAAGAGCAGGCCCGCCTGGACGCCGTCCGCAAGAACCCGCTGGCTGGATTCCACATCCCCGCGCCTTGGCAGGACGATCTCCGCAACTACCATCCCGACATCGAGGCGAAAACGCTGGACATGCCCATGCTCATCCTGCAGGGGGAACGCGATTATCAGGTGACCATGAAGGATTTCGCGTTGTGGAAGGCCGCGCTGCGCGGCCGGAGCAATGTCACCTTCCACAGCTACCCGAAACTGACCCACCTCTTCATCGCGGGGGAAGGGAAGCCCTCGCCGGCCGAATATGAGAAGCCTGGGCACGTGGACGAACAGGTGATTGTGGACATCGCCCAGTGGGTGCGCCGATGAACCTGCTGCTTAGTCCGGCCGGCCCGGTTCGGACCATCACCCTGAATAGGCCCGAGCGCCGCAACGCGCTGTCGCTTGAATTGATGGAGGAGCTGATCGCCGCGCTGGACGAGGTCTCCTCCGACGCCGCTACGCGCGTGGTGGTTCTGGCCGCCGCGGGCAAGGTATTCTGCTCCGGGCACGATCTGAGCGAGATGGTGGACCGCACCGTGGACGACTATCGGCGCATCTTCGACGTCTGCGCGGCCCTGATGAAGAAGCTGCAGAGCATTCCGCAGCCGGTGATCGCGCGCGTGCACGGCCTGGCCACCGCCGCCGGCTGCCAGCTTGTGGCCACCTGCGATCTGGCCATTGCCAGCAGCGACGCTGGATTCGCCACGCCGGGCGTGCGCATCGGTCTGTTTTGCAGCACTCCCATGGTGGCCCTCACGCGGGCCATTGGCCGCAAACGCGCCTTGGAAATGCTGCTCACCGGCCGCACCATCAGCGCCGAGACCGCCGCGGCATGGGGGCTCGTCAACGCCTGCGTCCCGCCGGACGAGCTCGACCGCGAAGTGGCCGCGCTGGCCAGCCGGATTGCGGAAGCGAGCAGTTTCACGGTGGGGCTGGGCAAGGAGGCCTTCTATGCGCAGATCGATCTTGACCGGGATCGGGCGTACGCGTACACGAAAGAGGTTATGACCGCGAACGCGCTGGCGGCCGACGCGCGCGAAGGCATCACTGCCTTTCTCGACAAGCGTCCGCCCTGCTGGACGGGGCGATGAGGTAACCTCGTCCCAGAGGTACCCTCGTCCGAATGGACCAGCGCAGCGTGTTCGATACCAGCGTAGTCAGGCTGGAGGGCGCGGCGGTTTCCACGGCCGACGACGTCCTGGCCGTGGAGGAGCCGCTGGAGATCCAGGTGCGGCGCGATGGGGACCCGGAGTGGATCAGCCTCTCGGTGACCATGCGCACGCCCGGCCAGGATGATGAGCTGGCCGCGGGCTTCCTGCGGGGCGAGTCGGTGATCCGCGACCGCCGCGACATTGTGGCCGTGGAGCCGTGGGGTCCGCTCACCGGCGAGTTGCGCGTCCGCAATATCGTGCGGGTGACGCTGGCCGCGAGCGCCCAGTTCGACGCGTGCCAGCTTCGCCGCAACTTCTACACCACGTCGAGTTGCGGAGTGTGCGGCAAGGCCTCGCTGGAGGCGATTGACGCCATGCGGCCGCCGGCCCTCGAACACCGCGAATTCCATATCGCCACAGCGACGCTGTACAAGCTGCCCGCGCGCCTCCGCGAGAGCCAGGACGTGTTCGGTTGCACCGGCGGCCTGCACGCGGCCGCGCTGTTCACGCCCTCGGGCGAGTGCATCGCCGTGCGCGAGGACGTGGGGCGGCACAATGCCATGGACAAGCTGACCGGGCACGCCCTGCTGAACGGGATGGAGATGCGCGACAAAGCTATTCTGGTAAGCGGGCGCGCGAGCTTCGAGCTGGTGCAGAAGGCGCTGATGGCGGGCGTGCCCGTGCTGGCCGCGGTGGGCGCTCCTTCCAGCCTTGCCGTGCAACTGGCCCGGGCGTTCGGGATGACGCTGGCGGGATTCCTGCGCGACGGGCGCTGCAACGTGTACTCGGGGGAAGGACGGATTCAGGCGGGATGAAGCTTCGCATCAGGGGAAACACAATTCGATTCCGGCTGACCCAACCGGAAGTGACCCGGCTCCGCGATGGCGCCAGCCTGCGAGACAGCACGGAGTTCGCTCCGGCCGAGCGTCTAACGTGGGTGCTGGAGCCGGCGCCGGCCATCTCGGCGATTGAAGCGGGCTACCGCGATGGGACTGTATGCGTGCGTCTCCCGGAAAGCGACGTGCGAAGCTGGGCGGACACGGACGCGGTGGGGATCTACGGGCAGGCGGGCGTTCTGGAGGTCACCGTCGAGAAGGACTTCCGTTGCCTCACGCGCGCCGGGGCCGCCGAGGAAGAAGCCGGCGCGTTTCCGAATCCGCACGAGGGCGGCAAGTGCTGAAGTGGCGGGCTGAAATGTCAACGCCAAATAGAAATGTCCCCTTTTCTGCCACGTAAGAATGTCCCCTTTTGAGGGTCCAACCGGGGAGGTCATGTTAGGTTGAGTTGGTCCGTGCGGGGTCGCGCCCG
Organism: uncultured Solibacteraceae bacterium; assembly: GCA_964453955.1. Classification (GTDB taxonomy): domain Bacteria; phylum Acidobacteriota; class Terriglobia; order Bryobacterales; family Bryobacteraceae; genus CAWACP01. Next base: position 5,116 of record CAYVPZ010000005.1, read on the forward strand.
AGCGGATGCCCAGGGCCGATGCGACGGGGCTGGCTCCGGAGAATCGGCAGAACCCCTCGGAACGGTTTCGTCTCCGAGGGGTTTTTCTTTGCCTGCATTCTTTGGTGGAGTCTCGGAGCGGAGGCCCTGGGCAGTAAGAGGCGACAGACCGCCGGGCCGCTTTTGCCCGGCGCTCCTTTGGATTTGCGTGGATCAGTCGAAGCGGTCCGGAGTGCGCGTGCGATTGATCCCGGCGGCCTTCCAAAGCGGCAAGCCAGGCTTCTTCAGGAAGTTGTCCATACTCGCACGCAGGGCCTCGCTGGGGCGAACTGGTTTGCGCGGGCGGACGGTCTGGTGATGGGCGACCGCCGGTGCTGGTCGCGCTGGCGCCACGCGAGGTTTCGGCGCACATTCCTCCACGCTCAGATACCGCTCGCGGAAACGCACGGCCAGGCTGCCGTCCAGACGCCGCTCCAGGCGCACGATCGCCCCCCGCAAGCCGGCCGGCATGGCTTTGCTCACGATGCGATATCGTATGCCGTCTTCTGCTTGAAAATAAAAATTGTCGACCTGCCGCGACTCCACGCGGCTGAGCGATGCCGCCAGATCGTGCTCCGCTCCGAGCGGCCGGTGCGCATCGGACGCGTTCGCCGGTGCTCTCACCAGGTGCTGATTCCACCAGGCAAGAAACTCCTCCTCCAGATAGCGATTGGCCTGCTCCAGCGTGCCCACCCCGGCCACCCGCAGGCCCTTCACCAGCCGGTCCTGGGCGGTCCCGAAACTGCGCTCGACGCGACCTTTCGCCTGGGGCGAGTGGGCCCCGATCCACACGATGCTCAGCTCCTGCAGCGCGCGGCCGATCTGGGTCGGCGGCAAAGGCTCGCGCTCGTCGCGCGGCAGATCCTTCCTGTCGCGCGCCGTCTTCGGCGCCGTGCGGAACAGACTCGCTTTGTCCGTGTAGAAGGCCACCGGCCGGCCATGGCGCTCCAGGTAGCTCCACAGCAGCCGCATGTTCTCTTCGGTCGAATCGTGCCGCACAAAACGCGCCGTCAGCTCGCTGGTCGCATCGTCGATCATGTGGATCAGATACAGCTTCTCGCCGCGTCCTTCCAGCCAGTCGTGCTCGCTGGTGTCCCACTGGATCAACTCGCCCCGCGAACTGCGCCGCGCCCGCCACTGGTGCACCGCCTCCACCTTCTGCCGCCGCGCCCGCCACAGTCCGCCCTCCATCATGATCTGCCGCAGCGCCTCGCGTCCGATCTTCACCCGGTGCTTCTTCGCCAGATACTCGCTGGCCAGCGTCGGACCAAATCCCCGATACACCGCCCGCGAGAGAATCCCGACGATCCGCTCCCGTTGGGCCGCGCCCGTCCTGCGTTTCGAGGGCCGGCCGCGCAATCCGTGGATCACCGCCTGGTCGCCTCTCTCCCGCAGCGCTCGCATCAGTCGTTTGACCTGCCGGACGCCGACGCCCAGCTCCTCGGCCGCCTGACTTTGTGTGATCAGCTTCTTCTGTGCCTTTTTCAGCACCACCAGCCGGTCTCGGTCCCGCTGGGTCATGGTCAGCTCTCCTGCTTCGTTCACCTCCCCAGCCTGACCTTGTCAAGGGGACATTCTTACCTGGCACAAAGGGGACATTATCACGTGGCGGCGACAAGTGGCGGGCTGAAATTGACTCAGCCGTCCCGTTCACGCTACCCTCCAGGAGTAGAGATTCCCGGTGGGCGCGGTAGCCAAGTGGTAAGGCAGGGGTCTGCAAAACCCTTATTCGGCGGTTCGATTCCGCCCCGCGCCTCCATACTTTAGCCTTCCTGGACAATCACTTAGGGCGGTTTCCCGCTTTCCTGTATTCCCCGCGTTTTCCCGCGTTTTCACAGTGTGACCTGGACCGTTTTTGGACCGCATCGGGGCTCCGCGACGCCTGGGCTAATCACCAACGCGATGGGGGGGCACAACTTTCGTCGATGTCGGCGGCAACTATCCACCGAGCGGCGGCCAGAGGGGAAGAGGCGCAGCCCCACATTCTGGACCTCCCCACGCCGACTCCACAGCAACTTACGGGAGAGGAAACTGCATAAACCCGACGAGTGGCGCAGGTTCTGGTACTTCCGTGGTAAGTCAGCGGCCGCCCGTCCGCCATGCGATGTATTGCTTCGCCGCCCAGTCCGGTATGCGCTGGGTTCTGGGCGCTGGTTTGAGTTTCGCGGTTGCCGTGCCCATCTCTGTTCTCCCCTCTCTTGGTTGAATTCCTTATTACTTAATTACTTAGAACGCCGGGCGCAAGTGAAGCGATAAGGGAAGCAAGCTTGGAAACACGGCTCAGCGGCAGTCCTACGTTGTCACCAGCGGAACTGGGTCGGGGAAGAGCCTCGCTTATTTCGTCCCGATCTTCGACACGGTCCTTCGCGGAAATCACCAGGAGCACAAAGTCTCGGCGATCGTTATCTATCCGATGAACGCACTGGTCAATTCCCAGTGGGAATCTCTGACTTCATTGGCAACCGCCTATCGGGCCAGCACCGGCCAACCCATGCCAGCACGGTTCGATAAATACACCGGCCAGGAGGATGAGGCCGCCAAAAATCGCATCCGGCAGGAGAGGCCCCATATCCTGCTGACAAACTTCATGATGCTGGAGGTGATGCTCCTGCGCCCGCAGGAAGCCGCCTTCATCGACAAAACGACCTCCGCGCTCCAGTTTCTGGTTCTCGACGAGTTGCACATGTACCGAGGCCGACAGGGAGCTGATGTGGCAATGCTCATCCGGCGGCTGAAGGAATGATGCGGAAATGCGAACCTCTTGCACGTCGGCACTAGCGCAACGATGGTAGCCAGCCGGTCAGCCAGCGGCGTCGAACGGCGCCGAGCTGTCGCCGACTTTGCCGGCAAGCTGTTTGGAACATCCATTGCCGAGGCCAACGTAATCGAAGAGTATTTGGTGCCGGTTTCTCTGGTCAACGGACAGCCGACAGGCCCGCAGCTTCAGAAGTCGGTCATTGCCGCTTTGCCGCAGGACGCCGGCGAGTTGTTGCGCGAGCCACTCACTGCTTGGGTCGAGACAACGGTTGGCATTGAGAAGGACGCGGAGGGTGTCTACCGACGCAAGGTTCCGCAAAGCCTGAACACCATGGCTCGCTCTTTGGCCGAAGCTGCCAACGTCGACGCCGCCAACTGTTCTCAGAAACTCAGGGAGACGCTTCTGGCTGGAAGCAGCATCAAGC